>CANRHK010000067.1 GCA_947630395.1 uncultured Oscillospiraceae bacterium | reverse complement strand
AGTACGCCCTGTGGCTGCTGGTGGCTCTCCGGCTGCTGATTCCCGGGGCACTGTTTTCCTCCCCTGCCGCTCTGCCTGTGACGGAGGCGGACCCGGCGGCGGTGGCGGGCGAGGCCGTGGATTCGGTGCTGGACTGGGGAAAGGATGTGCCGCTGGTATCGTATCCGGGCAGCCAGCGGACCTGGACCCCCTCCTGGGTGCCGGAGGAGGAACTGTCCGGAGAAATCCACGATGCCAGCTATATGCTCACCGCCACCTGGACCGGCTTCTTCCGCTTCTGGACCCACATCGTCTGGGTGGCCGGGATGGCGGTGACGGCGGCATGGATGCTGCTGGTCAATGGGCGGTTCTACATCGGGCTCCTTGCCAGGCGGAGGCGGCTGGAGCTGCCGCCGGACGCCGGCGCGGGAAAGCTGCGGGTGTACGCGGTGAAGGGGCTGGAGAGTCCCTGCCTCTTCGGGCTGTTCCGGCCCGCAGTGTATGTAGACGATGGGGAGACGGACCCGGAACGGCTGCGGCATATCCTCACCCACGAGTATACCCACTTCCGCCACGGCGACCACCTCTGGGTGCTGGTGCGCAGCGCCTGCCTGGTGGTCCACTGGTTCAACCCCCTGGTGTGGTGGGCGGCGGCCATGAGCCGCCGGGACTGCGAGCTGGCCTGTGACGCGGGCGTCCTGGACAGGCTGGGGGACGGGGAGCGGGTTCCCTACGGCGAGACCCTGCTGGCGGTGGCGGCGGGGCGGGGACGGCTGGGCGGCCTTCTCCGCACCTCCACGGCCATGAATGAGAGCAAAAGGACCATGAAGGAGCGGATTGCGATGATTGTGAAGCGGCCCAGGATGCTGAGAATCACCCTGGCCCTGGTGTTGGTGCTGGCGGCGCTGGCGGTGGCCGTCACTTTCGGCGGACAGGCGGCGGAGGCCGCCGGGACGGAGGACGGCGGAGGCACCTCGGGCGGCGAGGTCACGCCGCCGGACGATGGTGACGGGCAGGCAGACAGCTCCGTTACGCCCACGCCCACGCTGACCGACGAGGAGATGAAGTCCAACGGCAACCAGATTTTGGCGCTGATCGACGGCGGCGCGGAGGCGTCGGCGTGGATTCCCCTGCTGCGGGATCTGCGGTGGATCACCGCTTTCAGCACCGGGGACCCGGAGGAGACCACCGGCCGGCTGGAGCGGGTCATGGAACAGCTCGGCTTCTGTGTCAGCGGCAAGACGGACCTGACCGACCGGGAATGGCTGGACATTCTCTCCGCCAACCAGGACCTGGATGGGGCCTACGCGGAGTACTACGAGGATATCGTCTGGCGGATGTTCCTCCAAGATCCGGACCGGTTCCTGGCCCTGCTGCGGGAGGGCATGGATGACGAACAGCGGACGGCGGTCCTCCAGTGGATCAAGGGGGAGCTGGTGATGGACGGCTACGCCGGGAGCACCGGCGAGCTGACCGACGAGGAGGCCCTGTCCATCCTGGAGAACGAGCCCCTGCTGCGGATCTATGTGGAGTCGCCCCTGCGTTTCACCCAGGCCGGCGAGGTGGGCCAGATCCGGGTGAAAAACCTGCCGGAGACCGGTGGGATGGTGACCTACTGGACTGGCGACACAGACGTGGTCACAGTGGATGAAAACGGCGTCGTCATCGCCGTTGGCCCCGGCGTGGCCACCGTCGTGGGCCGCTATAGCGGCCCCGCCGGGGAGCGGGAGCTCTACTGCTACGTCCACGTGGAGCCGGAGAAGAATGGCGAACAGCCGGAGGGGCAGACAGGCGGACAGGACGCCGCCGAATCCGACGACGGTGACCTGGTGGCGGTGACGGACTACATCCCCTCCCTCTACGTGGACCTGAAGTACGCCACCGAGGACAACTTCACCGGCCAGGTGATTTATGACTTCACCAGCCCCCGCCTCCGGTACGGCGCGGTGAAGAAGCTGGCGGCGGTCCAGGCGGAGCTGCTGGAGCAGGGCTACAGTCTGAAAATCTGGGACGCCTGCCGCCCGGTCAGCGCCCAGTTCAAGCTGTGGGAGGCCTACCCGGATTCCCGCTATGTGGCCAACCCCAACCGTGGCTACTCCAACCACAACCGGGGTGGTACCGTGGATGTGACCCTGGTGCGGCGGGACGGTACCGAAATCTCCATGCCCAGCGGCTTTGACGACTTCTCCGGCCTGGCGGATCGGGACTACAGCGACGTATCCCCGGAGGCGGCGGACAACGCCCGCCTGCTGGAGCGGATCATGGAGGCCCACGGCTTCGCCGGCTACTCCGCGGAGTGGTGGCACTACTCGGACGGCGTCACCTATCCGGTGGTGGAGGAATGACTGAAAAATGAAAATTTTGCGGACCTAAAAAAATTTCAGGTCCGCAAAATTTTTTTGACTTTTTGGGTTGATTATTGGAAAGAAATATACTATACTAAAGGTGTTCGGAGAACATTGGGCTCTGCCCACATTCAGGAGGAAAAACAAATGAAATACAACCGCACCTATAACTTCTCGGCTGGTCCCGCCACCATGCCCGAGCCGGTCCTGGAGGAGATTCGGGACGAGATGATGAACTACCGGGGTTCCGGCATGTGCGTCATGGAGATGAGCCACCGCTCCAAGGTGTATCAGCAGATCATTGACGAGGCCGAGCAGGACCTCCGGGATCTGATGGGTATTCCCGACAACTACAAGGTGCTCTTCATCCAGGGCGGCGCCACCCTCCAGTTCGCCATGATCCCCATGAACCTGATGAAGAACGGCGTAGCCTGCTACGTGGAGACCGGCGCCTGGTCCAAGAAGGCCATCGCCGAGGCCAAGAAGTACGGCGACGTGCATGTGGTGGCCTCCAGCAAGGACAAGAACTACACCTACATCCCCGACTGCGACGATCTGGACATTCCCGAGAACACGGACTACGTGTATATCTGCGAGAATGAGACCATCCACGGCGTCACCTGGCAGAAGCTGCCCAATACCAAGGGCCATGTGCTGGTCAGCGACCAGAGCTCCATGTTCCTCTCCAAGCCCTGCAATGTCAGCGACTACGGCCTGATCTACGCCGGTGTGCAGAAGAACGTGGGCCCCGCCGGCATGGTGGTGGTCATCATCCGTGAGGACCTGATCCGAGACGACCTGGATCCCCATGTTCCCATCTACATGAGCTACAAGACCCACGCCGACAACGGCTCCATGTACAACACCCCCAACTGCTGGGCCATCTACTGCTGCGGCAAGGTGTTCAAGTACCTCAAGAGCATCGGCGGCCTGGAGGCCATGGAGAAGCTGAACATCGAGAAGGCCAAGGTCATGTACGACTTCCTGGATTCCTCCAGGATGTTCAAGGGCACCGTGGAGAAGAAGGACCGCTCCCTCATGAACATCCCCTTCGTCACCGAGAGCGCTGAGCTGGACGCCAAGGTGGTGGCCGCCACCAAGGCCGCCGGCTACGACAACCTAAAGGGCCACAAGAGCGTGGGTGGACTTCGGGCCAGCGTCTACAATGCCATGCCCAAGGAGGGCGTGGAGGCCCTGGTGGAGTTCCTGAAGAAGTTCGAAGCCGAGAATTCTTGACAGGCGAATCAGAGAAAAGGAGACGATACAGCGATGAAAATCTTAGTTACCGACGGTATGGACAAGACCGCCCTGGCGAAGCTGAAGGAGAACGGCCACGAGGTGGTGGAGCAGTTCTACGGTCCAGACGATCTGGGCGCGGCTCTCCGGGAGTTCGACGCCGTGGTGGTGCGCAGCGCTACCAAGGTCCGGGCCAAGCAGATTGAGGAGGTCAAGGGCGGCAGGCTCAAGCTCATCATCCGCGGCGGTGTGGGCGTGGACAACATCGATGTGAAGGTGGCCGAGGATGCGGGCATCACCGTAAAGAACACCCCCCGGGCCTCCTCCAACTCCGTGGCCGAGCTGGCCATGGCCCACATGTTCTCCTGCGCCCGCTTCATCTCCGCGGCCGGTCACTCCATGCGCGAGGGCAAGTGGGAGAAGAAGGCCTACGGCAAGGGCATCGAGCTAGGCGGCAAGACTCTGGGCATCATCGGATTCGGCCGCATCGGCCAGTCCCTGGGCCGCATGGCCAAGGGCATCGGCATGGAGGTCATTGCCCAGGATATCTTCCACGTCCCCGGCATTGAGGAGCAGATGGGCATGAAGTACGTGGAGCTGGACGAGCTGCTGGAGCGGTCCGACTTCATCTCCCTCCACACTCCGTCCCTCAACGGCGTGAAGCTGATCTGCAAGGAGACCATTGACAAGATGAAGGATGGCGTGGTGTTCATCAACACCAGCCGGGGCGACAACGTCAACGAGGACGACCTGCTGGAGGCCCTCAACTCCGGCAAGGTCCGCGCCGCCGGTTTGGACGTATACGCCGACGAGCCCGCCACCAACGCGGCTCTGTACAGCCATCCCAACGTCTCTTGCACACCCCACATCGGCGCCGCCACCAAGGAGGCCCAGCAGCGCATCGGCGCGGAGATTGTGGACATCATCGAGAACTTCGGCAAGTAAGCGGCACCTATCAAGCAAAAGCGCCCGGTATCCTCGTGATACCGGGCGCTTTCTTGCACCGTCCGACTCCCGGTTGTGAGCAGCGCGGAACGACTCGTAAGAAAAAATTAAGAAATTCCCAAATAAATCTTCAGAGTTTGGGGCTGAAAAGCGGTGGACCGCTTTCGGAGGTCCTGCTATAATAATGCCTGCTGAACTGATCTCCGCCCTGACCGGCGGGTTTCACAGAACAGATACAAAAGAGGTGCGCAAAATGGAAAAACATACAGAACGTGGAAGGGCGCGCCGCCGGCGCGGCCGCATGGGGTGGCTCATCCTTCTGGTCCTTCTGGCGGCGGCCGCGGGTATTTTCCTGTTTCTGCGCGGCGGGTTCCAGCCTACGCGGGACGAGATCGCCGAGGCCCTGGCGGAACTGGCTCAGAAGAACCCGGAGACGGAGCAGTATGTCAAGGGCTTTCAGGGTGTCCAGCCCTGTCCGGACGAGGTGGATCTGAGCGCGGATCTGGCGGGCGGCGGCATCCCGCTGCTGATGCAGTGGGACGAGCGCTGGGGCTACTGCCGGTACGGAAGCGGCCTCATCGGCTATACCGGCTGCGGCCCCACGTGTCTGGCCATGGTCCTGCTGGGGCTCACGGGAGACCAGACCTTCCATCCGGCCTATGTGGCCATGTTTGCGGAGAGGAACGGCTACTGCGTGCCCGGCAACGGTACATCCTGGACGCTGTTCTCTGAGGGGGCGGAGAAACTGGGCCTGACCGCCAAGGAGCAGCCCCTGTGGGAGAGCACCATGGCGGGGGAATTGGCCGCCGGGCGGCCCATCATCTGCATCATGGGGAAGGGGGACTTCACAGAAGGCGGGCACTACATTGTCCTGACCGGGTATGAGGACGGGATGTTTTCAGTCCTCGACCCCAACCGGCGGGAGAACTGCCACAACTGGAGCTATGAGCGGCTGGAGGGGCAGATTCGGAATCTGTGGTCCTATACGGTCTCCTGAAAGAGACGCGAACGCCCCGGCGCCGTATGGCGCCGGGGCGTTTCCTGCTTATATGCGGTCTCGACTGTACTTTTATTAATACATGCCCATGTCGCCGCCCATGCCTCCGCCGGGTGCCGGAGGCGCCGGGGGTTCGGGCTTGTCGGCCACCAGGGACTCGGTGGTCAGGACCATGGCGGCCACGGAGGCGGCGTTCTCCAGAGCGGAGCGGGTCACCTTGGCGGGGTCCACGATGCCGGCGGTGATCATGTCCACGTACTCCTCCTTGTAGGCATCAAAGCCGGTACCCTTGGGGGACTTCTTCACGTTCTCCAGCACCACGCTGCCGTCCAGGCCGGCGTTGGCGGCGATCTGCCGGATGGGGGCCTCCAGGGCCTTGGCGATGATGCGGGCGCCGGTCTTCTCGTCGCCCTCCAGCTCATCCACCAAGGCGGCGACGGCGGGGATGGCGTTAACGTACACGGTACCGCCGCCGGAGACAATGCCCTCCTCCACAGCGGCCTTGGTGGCGTTCAGCGCGTCCTCGATGCGGAGCTTCTTCTCCTTCATCTCGGTCTCGGTGGCGGCGCCCACCTTGATGACGGCCACGCCGCCGGCCATCTTGGCCAGGCGCTCCTGGAGCTTCTCCTTGTCGTAGTCGCTGGTGGTGACGCCGATCTGGCTGCGGATCTGGGCCACGCGGGCCTTAATCGCCTCGCTGTCGCCGGCACCGTCCACGATGACGGTGTTCTCCTTGGTGACCTTGACCTGACGGGCACGGCCCAGCATGGACACGTCCGCGGTCTTCAGCTCATAGCCCAGCTCCTCGCTGATGACCTGGCCGCCGGTGAGGATGGCGATATCCTGGAGCATCTCCTTGCGCCGGTCGCCGAAGCCGGGGGCCTTGACGCACACCACGTTCAGGGTGCCGCGCAGACGGTTCACAATCAGGGTGCTGAGGGCCTCGCCCTCCACGTCCTCGGCGATGATGACCAGCTTCTTGCCGGACTGGACAAGCTGCTCCAGAATGGGCAGAATGTCGGCGATGACGGAGATCTTCTTGTCGGTGATAAGGATATAGGCATCGTCCACGACGGCTTCCATCTTCTCGGTGTCGGTGACCATATAGGGGGTGATATAGCCACGGTCGAACATCATGCCCTCGACGACCTCGCTGTAGGTCTCGGCGGTCTTGGACTCCTCGATGGTGATGACGCCGTCGGCGGAGACCTTCTCCATGGCCTCGGCAATCAGCTTGCCGATGGTCTCGTCGCCGGAGGACACAGTACCCACGCGGGTGATATCGTCGGTGCCGTTGACCTTCTGGGAGTCGGCCTTAATGGAACCCACGGCGGCCTCCACGGCCTTGGCAATGCCCTTCTTCATGACAATGGGGTTGGCGCCGGCGGCCAGGTTCTTCAGGCCCTCGCCGATGATGGCCTGAGCCAGCAGGGTGGCGGTGGTGGTGCCGTCGCCGGCCACGTCGTTGGTCTTGGTGGAGACCTCCTTCACCAGCTGGGCACCCATGTTCTCAAAGGGGTCGTCCAGCTCGATCTCCTTGGCAATGGTGACGCCGTCGTTGGTGATGAGGGGAGCGCCGAACTTCTTGTCCAGCACCACGTTGCGGCCCTTGGGGCCCAGGGTGACCTTGACGGTGTCGGCCAGCTGGTTGACGCCGATCTCCAGCGCCTTGCGGGCGTCCTCGCCGCGCTTGATTAACTTAGACATATCGCATAACCTCCAAATTTTTTACTTTAGATGACTGCCAAAAAGAACCGACTCCGTTACCGGGCGCCACTCTTGATGGACCGCAATCCCGGAAGCGAGAATAAAAGTTCTTTTTGGTTACTTTTTCTTTCAAGAAAAAGTAACTTACTCGACGATGGCCAGAATGTCGCCCTGGCGGACGATGACATACTCCTCGTCACCGATCTTCACGTTGGAGCCGGCATACTTGTCGGTGATAACCTTGTCGCCGGGCTTCACGCTCATGACGACCTCCTTGCCGTCCACCATGCCGCCGGGTCCCACGGAGATGACCTCGGCCACGGAGGGCTTCTCCTTGGCGCTGGAGGTGAGAATGATGCCGCCCTTCGTCGTCTCCTCGGCCTCCATGGCCTTGAGAACAACGCGGTCTGCCAAAGGTGTGAGCTTCATAGGTTTGGTTCCTCCTATATGAATATTTTTTGAACAAAATGTGGCACCGTTAGCACTCTGTTTCTATGAGTGCTAACGGTGCTATATTACATCATCCGTCCCCATATTGCAAGGGGGTTTTGAAGAAATTTTACCTCTTTTACAAAAAGTTCACAAACGGGCGTCGGACAGATTTTCCGGCAAGGGCGCCCAGGTGGCGTTGGGGTCCGCGCCGGCGGGGCCGAAGAAGTTGACCTTTTTGTCCGACAGGCGGATAGTGACCTTCCTGCTGTGGCTGGTCTCCCCATCCAGACAGGTGACGATGTCCGCTTCGGGGGATTCGATGGTCAACTCCCTGGCGGCGACGCGCCGGGCATAGTCCGGCAGAAGGTAGTACTGCCCCTTGGCGTACTTCCCTACCAGCCGGAGGAAGGTAAGGCGGCTGACCTTTTTCACCAGGATGGTGTCCAGGATGCCGTCGTCCATCCGGGCGGCCAGGGTGGGGATAAAGCCCCCGCCGTAGTACCGGCCGTTGCAGACGGCGGCAAGGGCGTAGTCCCCCGCGAAGGTCTCCCCGTCGGCGGTGACGGTCCAGCGGTGGCTGAGGCCCCGGATCAGGAAGTTCACCGCCAGGGAGGCGATATAGCTGCCCTGGCCCTTGAGGAGCGGCAGGTCGCCGTAGCGGTGGACGTCCTCCGCCACCTGGGCGTCAAAGCCCGAGCAGGCCACGGTGAGGGCCAGTTTCCCGCCGCAGTCGATGGCGTCCAGTGGAAACTGGGGGCCGTCCCAGAAGTTCTCGGGGTCGGCGAACAGCGCCGCCTTGTCCCCGAAATTCTTCAGAAAGTCGTTGCCCGTCCCGGCGGGGACGCAGGTCATGGCGGCGTTGGGGAAGCCCGCCATGCCGCCCGCCACCTCGCTGAGGGTGCCGTCGCCGCCGCAGGCGTAGATGCGCACCGGTCCGCCCCGCTGGGCGGCGGTTCTGGCCGTCTCAGCGGCGTGGCCGGGGCGGCGGGTCAGGACGGTCTCCACGTCCAGGCCGTGGCGCTCCTTCAGCCGCTTGGCCGCCGCCATCAGCTCGGCGGCCCGGTCTCGCTTCCCGGCGGCGGGGTTGATGATGAATACGTGCTTCATCTCTCTATCTTCTCACTTTCCGTGGAAATAGGCCCGGGCGGTCTCCGTGTCCTTCGCCACCTGGGCGCGGAGGGATTCCAGATCGGGGAATTTCCGCTCCGGCCGGACGCGCTCCAGGAATGCCACCCGGCAGTCGTGGCCGTAGAGGCAGCTGCCGCAGTCCAGCAGGTGGCTCTCCACGGTGACGGCGCCCTGTTGGTCCACCGTGGGCCGCACCCCCACGTTGGTGATGGCGGGATAGCGTCGCCCCTCCACCGCCACCTGGGTGACGTAGACCCCGTAGGCGGGGACGATCTGTCCCGCCGGGGGGAGCAGATTGGCGGTAGGCATCCGCAGCCGGGAGCCCAGGCCCCTGCCGTGGCGGACCGTGCCGGCAATGGAGAAGGGATGGCCCAGGAAGCGGGCCGCCTCCGCCGCGTCCCCCCGCTCCAGCAGGGCGCGGATATGGGTGGAGCTGACCACCACCCCGTCCAGGGTGACGGCGGGGATGATGTCGCAGCCCAGGCCCAGGGCGGTGGCCTTCTCTTGGAGGAGCGCCGCGGTCCCAATATTTTTATGGCCGAAGCGGAAGTCGTGGCCTGCCACCAGCCAGCCGGCGCTGTATCGCTCCGTCAGCATCTCCACAAAGGTCTCCCAGGGCATGGTCATGAGCGCGTGATCGAAGGGGGCCACAATCAATTCCTCAATGGGAAACCGGGCGGTAATAACCTGCCGCCGGTGGGCCGGATCCACCAGCAGGGGCACCGGCACGCCGGTGACCGCCTCCCGGGGGGAGCGATCGAAGGTGTAGACGGCGGGGATCATATGCAGCTCACGGGCCCGCTCCACGGTGCGCCGCAGCAGGGCCTGGTGGCCCAGGTGGACGCCGTCAAAGAAGCCCAGCGCGATGACGGCTTTTTTCTCTTGGTTCAAGGGGTATCTCTCCTAAAGGGCGGCTCAGCCGCCGAAAAAGTTCCTGATGGACACCAGCCTGCCGCTCTCCCAACGGCTGAGACAGAGGAAGGCGCCGTCCTTGCCGTAAACCCGGTACTCTCCGGGGGCCAGGCTGGGGGCGGGCACCGGGTTGCCGTTGCGGCACAGATGCTCCTGCCGAAGCGTGGCCAGCTGGTAGGCGGGTCTGTCCGAAAAGAGGCTGTCCACAGGCCGCAGCAGGGCCTCGCCCCGCTCCTGGATCCGCGCCAGGGTCACGGCTTCATCCAAGGTAAACCCGGCGGCCATGGTGCGGCGGAGGCTGGACATGCACCCGCCGCAACCCAGGGCCTGTCCGATATCGTGGCAGAGGGTGCGGATATAGGTGCCCTTGGAGCATCGGACTCGAAGGAGCCAGTCCCCCTCCCCTGTCCGCTCCAGGACCTCCAGGGCATGAATGGCGACAGGCCGGGGCGTGCGCTCCACCTCCCGGCCCTGGCGGGCCAGCTCGTAGAGCTTCCTGCCGTCCCGCTTGATGGCGGAGAACATGGGGGGGATCTGCTGGATGGGCCCGGTGAATTGGGACAGCACCGCCTCCAGCTCCGCCCGGCCCGCCGCCACGGGCCGACGCTCCAGGACCTCGCCGGTGGTGTCCTGGGTGTTGGTGACAAGGCCCAGCCGCAGCCCGGCCACATACTCCTTGTCGCCCGTCTCCGCGAAGGACACCGCCTTGGTGGCGCTGCCCACGAACACCGGGAGCACGCCGGTGGCCATGGGGTCCAGGGTTCCGGCGTGGCCGACGCGGCGCTCTTTCAGAATCCCCCGCAGCTTGGCGCAGACGTCCATGCTGGTCCAATCCGGGGGCTTGTCGATGATTATGATTCCGTTCGGCATACTGTCAGTGATTTATTCTGTCGTGTTGCCGCCGCCAGCGCCGCCCTCGGGATCGCCGCCCGAATTGCCGCTGCCGCCATTGGCACCGGTATCGGTGTCGCCGGTGTTAGTGCCGTCGCCGCCGT
>CANRHK010000066.1 GCA_947630395.1 uncultured Oscillospiraceae bacterium | reverse complement strand
GGGCGCCATCAACGACAAGGTGGTGGTGCTGGACGGCGACCTGTCCAACGCCACCAAGACCGACAAGTTCCGCAAGACCTACCCCGGCCGCCACTACGAGGCCGGCATTGCCGAGGCCAACATGATCGACATGGCCGCCGGCATGTCCACCCTGGGCCTGATCCCCTTCTGCTCCACCTTCGCCATCTTCGGCACGGGCCGCGTTTATGAGCAGATCCGCAACACCATCGGCTACCCCCACCTGAATGTGAAGCTGGGCATGACCCACGGCGGCCTGTCCGTGGGCGAGGACGGCGGCAGTCACCAGTCCTTCGAGGACATCGCACTCATGCGGGTCATCCCCGGCATGACCGTCATCTGCCCCGCCGACGCCAACGAGACCAGGAAGGCCGTCTTCGCCGCTGCGGAGATGGAGGGCCCGGTGTTCCTGCGCATGTCCCGCCTGGCCACCGAGGTCTTCGAGGAGGACTACCCCTTTGTCGTGGGCAAGGCCAACGTGATGCGGGAGGGCGCGGACGTGGCCGTCTTCGCCACCGGCCTGATGGTCAGCGAGTCCCTGAAGGCCGCCAAGCTGCTGGAAGAGCAGGGCATCCACGCCTCCGTCATCAACATCCACACCATCAAGCCCATTGACGAGGCGTGCGTCACCGAGTACGCCCAAAAGTGCGGCAAGGTGGTCACCGTGGAGGAGCACAGCGTCATCGGCGGCTTGGGCGACGCCGTGGCCGGCGTCCTCATGGGCAAGGTCAGCTGCAAGTTCAAGAAGATCGGCGTCCAGGACAAGTTCGGTCAGTCCGGCAAGGCCTGGGACGTACTGGAGGAGTATGGCCTCACCGCGCCCAAAATCGCGGAGAGCATCAGGGAGTTCCTGTAATCTCCTTTTGAAGGACAAGCACGGTGGGCACTTTGCGCCCATAATTTGGCAACAGCGGGAGACGCGGACCGGCAGGTCCGCGCCTCCCGCTGTCTATTTATCCTGAAATTGAACGAAAAATACAGGTTTATGCCAAAGACAGCGGTTGACACGGCCTTTCTCCTGGGGTAAACTAGAGTATCCGCGTCTGCGGATAGAACGATTAAAATGATTTCCGGGGAGGTTTTTCGACATGAGCAGTGCAGTGAAGCGTATCGGGGTTCTCACCAGCGGCGGCGACGCCCCCGGCATGAACGCGGCGGTGCGGGCGGTGGTCCGCACGGCGCTGAACCGAGGCGTGGAGTGCATTGGCATCCGCCGGGGTTGGAGCGGCCTCATCAACAGCGACTTCGTCCCCATGACCAGCTCCAGCGTGAGCCATATTATCGACAAGGGCGGCACCATACTGTACACCGCCCGCAGCCAGGAGTTCCTGGACAGGGAGGGCCGCGCCAGGGCCATCGCCACCTGCAAGCTGCTGGGCCTGGACGGCATCGTGGCCATCGGCGGCGACGGCACTTTCCGGGGGGCACTGGCTCTGTCCCGGCAGGTGGCCGAGGGCGGGCAGAAGCTGTCTGTGGTGGGCGTGCCCGCCACCATTGACAACGACATCGGCTGCTCCAACTACACCATCGGCTTCGACACCGCCTGCAATACCGCTATCCAGTGCATCGACAAGCTGCGTGACACCATGCAGTCCCACGAGCGCTGCTCCGTGGTGGAGGTCATGGGCCGCCATGCCGGCTTCCTGGCCCTCTACGTGGGCTTGGCCGTGGGCGCCACCGCCGTGCTGATCCCCGAACGGGAGCTGGACTTCCAGCGGGATGTGGTGGAGAAGATCCGCCGGGCCCGCCTCACGGGCACCACCCACTTCATGATCGTGGTGGCCGAGGGCGTGGGCAGCGGCGTGGAGATTGGTGAGCGGATCCATGAGGAGGTGGGCATCGACCCCCGTGTCACCGTGCTGGGCCACATCCAGCGGGGCGGATCGCCCACCGCCCGGGACCGGGAGACCGCCAGCCGCATGGGCTATGAGGCGGTGCAGGTCCTGGTGGAGGGCAAGGGCAACCGCATCATCGGCACCCAGGAGGGCCGGATTGTGGATATGGACATGGAGGAGGCCCTGGCCATGGAAAAGCACCTGGAGATGCACCGCTACGAGGTGCTGGAGGCCCTCACCACCAGCGTGTAATTAGAAACCGGCCCATCCCCGGCGGAGAAGGGGCCAAAAAGAAAGTGACGAGGAGGAACACACATGGTAACCAATGACGCCGCCATACTGGACATCAAGCATCAGGTGATGCTGGAGGTGGCCAAGCTGGCCTGGGAGGGCAAGCTGGAGGAGGGGCGCGACGACATCCCCTACAAGCTGATCCCCGGCCCCCAGGCCCAGTTCCGCTGCTGCATCTACAAGGAGCGGGAGATCATCCGCCAGCGGGTACGCCTGGCGGAGGGCAAGTGCCCGGCCGGACAGGACTCCGCCAACGTGGTGCAGGTCATCGGCGCGGCCTGCGAGGAGTGCCCCATCGCCTCCTATCTGGTGACGGACAACTGCCGCAAGTGCATGGGCAAGGCCTGCCAGAACTCCTGCCGGTTCGGCGCCATCAGCATGGGCGAGCACCACGCCTACATAGATCCCAACAAGTGCAAGGAGTGCGGCAAGTGCGCCCAGGCCTGCCCCTATAACGCCATCGCCCACCTGGAGCGGCCCTGCAAGAAGGTCTGTCCTGTGGATGCCATCACCTACGATGAGTACGGCATCTGCGTTATTGACGAGCAGAAGTGCATCCGCTGCGGCCAGTGTATCCACAACTGCCCCTTCGGCGCCATCGGCACCAAGGCGGACATCGTGGAGATCATCAACGCCATCCGCGCCGGCAAGCGGGTGGTGGCCATGGCCGCACCGGCCACGGAGGGCCAGTTCGGCGCCAACATTACCATGGCCAGCTGGCGGACCGCCCTGAAGAAGGCCGGCTTCGCCGACATGGTGGAGGTGGGCCTGGGCGGCGACATGACCGCCGCCGCCGAGGCCGCCGAGTGGGCCGAGGCCTACAAGGAGGGGAAGAAGATGACCACCTCCTGCTGTCCCGCCTTTGTCAACATGATTGAGCGGCACTTCCCGGCCCTGAAGGGGAACATGTCCACCACCGCCTCCCCCATGTGCGGCGTGTCACGGTGGATCAAGGAGCAGGATCCGGAGACCATCACCGTCTTCATCGGGCCCTGCATCGCCAAGAAGAGCGAGGCCAAGGATCACAACATCCCCGGCAACGCGGACTACGCCCTGACCTACGGCGAGATCCGCTCCATGATGTACGGCAAGGGCATTGAGCTGGAGCCGGAGGAGAACAGCTACCAGGCCAGCTCCGTCTTCGGCAAGCGCTTCGGCGACGGCGGCGGCGTCACCGCCGCGGTGGTCCAGTGCTTCAAGGAGATGGGTGAGGACATCGCGCCCCAGGTGATGAAGTGTAGCGGGGCCGCTGAGTGCAGAAAGGCGCTGCTGCTGATGAAAGCCGGCAGGCTTCCCGCCGACTTCATCGAGGGCATGGTCTGCGAGGGCGGCTGCGTGGGTGGCCCCAGCAAGAACATGACCGTCCTGGAGGCCAAGAAGTTCCGTGACAGCCTCATCAGCCAGGCTGACGGCCGCCGGGTCCTGGAGAACCTGGAGAGCCTGGGCGCCGACAAGGTGTCCATGCACCGGTAATGGGCGGCGGATGGACTTTTTGTGCAGCCCGCTAAGTTTGACAAAATTCACAATTTGTTAACACTTTATTTGGTAAAAGTTGCGGATTGACAGCACCCCATAGGAAAGGTATAATTACACTATTACCTTGTTGGCGTCAGCGCCGGCAGATAGCCGGCGCTGACGCCGAATTCATAAGGGAAGGAAAGGAGAGACACGTACATATGGAAGGCTATGAAGTCCAGTTTCTGCAGGAGGCCCAGGCACTCCAGGGGGAGCTGGAGACCTGGCGCAGGGAGCTCCACCGGCACCCTGAGCTGGGATTTGACCTGACGTTCACCAAGGCGTTTGTCAAGGCCCGTCTGGAGGAAATGGGCTATGAGCCGGTGGAGTGCGGTAAGGCCGGTCTTACCGTGACGGCGGGCAAGCCCGCCAAGAGGACCCTGCTGATCCGCGGCGATATGGATGCCCTCCCCATCCAGGAGGAGGCCGACGTGCCCTACCGCTCGGAGAACCCGGGCAAGATGCACGCCTGCGGCCACGACATGCACACCGCCATGATGCTGGGCGCCGCCAAACTCCTCAAGCAGCACGAGGGTGAGCTGGCCGGCCAGGTGAAGCTGATGTATCAGCCGGCGGAGGAGATCATGGCCGGTTCCCAGGACATGATCGAGGCCGGTGTCCTGGAGGGCGTGGACGCGGCGCTGATGCTCCACGTCATGACCGGCACCCCCATCCCCAGAGGCTGCATCATGATCCCCGAGGGCGGCACCGGGTCCGCCTCCAGCGACTTCTTTACTATCACCGTCAAGGGCAAGGGCGGCCACGGGGCTATGCCCCAGCTGTCTATCGATCCCATTACTGCGGCGGCCCACATCCACCTGGCGCTCCAGGCCATCCACGCCCGTGAGCTGACCCCCGGCGACTTCCTGGTGATTACCCCCGGCATCTTCCAGGCTGGCAAGGCGGCCAATGTAATCCCCGATACCGCCATGATGCAGGGCACCATCCGCACCGGCGACGTGGCCATGGTGGACTTCGCCAAGAAGCGCATCACCGAGATCGCCGAGGCCACAGCCAAGGCTTTCCGGGCCGAGGCCACGGTAGAGTTCTCCGGATCCTGCCCCCCCATGATTGCCGACTACGACATGTCCGCGGCGGCCCGGACCTATCTCACGGAGCTGCTGCCCAGGAACGTCCTGCCGCCTCTCACCGGCAACGGCAACAAGATCGGCGGCGGCAGCGAGGACTTCGCTTTCGTCAGCGTCCGGGTGCCCACCATCGGCCTGTTCCTCAGCACCGGCGGCACCGGCGACGGCTGCCAGTACCCCCAGCACCACCCCAAGGCGGTGTTTGACGACAGCGTCCTCCACTTGGGCGCGGCGGCCTATTCCTACTTCGCCATCCGCTGGCTGGCGGATCAAAACAAATGAATCTGAAAGGAAGGTAATGTACTATGACCGGCGCAACATTAGCAAACAGTCCCCTCCTGTACGCTCTGATTGCCATCGGCCTCGTGGCCATCGTCATCTTCGCGCTCTATTGCTACCGCAAGGCCCGGGCCCACTGCCTGGAGCTGGGGCTCAGCGCGGAGACCATCAACAACGTGGTCAAGTCCAGCATCAGCTTTGCCATCGTCCCCAGTATCGCCATCATGGTGGGCCTGCTGACCCTGTCCGCGACCCTGGGCGTGGCGTGGCCCTGGTGGCGCCTGTCCGTCATCGGCTCCCTGTCCTATGAGCTGATGGCCTCCGGCTACGCCACCGACGGAATGGGCGTGGCCGCGTCCCAGGTGTTGAACGGCGACCCCAGCATCTTCATCACCGTCATGTTCGTCATGACCATCGGCGTGCTGGCCGGGCCCCTGATGGTGGCCTTTGTGGCCAAGAAGTACTCCACCGGCATCATGAAAGCCAAGACCGCCAACGAGTGGGGCACTATCATGTCCGGCGTGTTCTTCCTGGCTATGCTGTCCGTGTACATCCCCGCCCTGCTGCTCAACGAGCTGCCCACCGCTCTGACACTGATTACAGGCGTAGTGGTGATGATGTTCTTCGGCGCCCTCACGAAGAAGATCCCCGCGCTGGGCAACTTCGTCATGGCGCTGACACTGATCATCACCCTGTGCCTCAGCGTTGTCTGGGACCGGCTGTTCCCTGTCTGATAGAAGGAGGTATTTTGCAATGAAGAAAAAGAATACATCCGCGCCCGTGACCTCTATTGACCCGTTCGTCAACTGGTCGCATACCACCGGCCGTATCTTTATGCTCTGCTTCCTGGCGTACACCTTTGTGATCCCCATCACGATGTCCGTTGTCTACGGCGTGTGGCCCACCATGAGCCAGTTGATTCCCGGCGTGCTCGCTATCTCGGCCCTGATGATCCCCACCAGCATCGCCGAGGTGGCCAGCTATGTGCCTATCGTGGGTTCCTCCGCCTATCTGTGCTACGCCACCGGCAACCTGATGAACCTGAAGATCCCCTGCGCCGTGGAGGCCCAGAAGGTGGCCAAGGTGGAGCAGAACACCCCCGAGGGCGACGCTATCGCCCTGATCTCCACCAGCATCAGCTCCATTGTCACCATCGTGATTCTCGCCATCGGCATGCTGCTGCTCATGCCCCTCCAGGGACTGATGCAGAATGAGTATGTGCAGACCGCCGGCAACTATATCCTGCCGGCTCTGTTCGGCAGCATGGCCATGGGCATCGTGGGCCGCGGCAACGCCCCCACCTATGTGAAGAACAAGCTGACCATTGCCATCGTCCCTGTCATCCTGGTAGTTGTCCTGTCCCTCATTGGGCTGCCCGTCCTGGATATGGCGGTCTACCTGATTCTCCCCATGATCCCCATCGCCATCGGCTGCGCCCGCATCCTGTGGAAGAAGGGCATCGTGAAGGTGGTCCCCAACCCCGATTATCAGGGGAGCGGCCAGAAGTAAGCTGCCACACATCATCTACGTTATAAGGAAGCGCCCGCCGGGATTTCCCGGCGGGCGCTTTTTGCCTGCCGGCGGCATCAATTAAAGCTTGGGTCGCGCCGCTTCCCCGCATAGGGACAGAGCGTCCCCACATAGGGTGGGTGGAAGGAGGAATGTGAATGTTGACCACTGCCGTGCTGCTGCTGAGAAGCAGCTTGTTTTTGTCCCTGCACCTGGCGGGAAACGCCGGGTCCTTTCCCAAGCCTCTCACCGCCGAGGAGGAGCAGCGATATTTGGAGCGCACCGCCCAGGGCGATCTGGAGGCCCGGAACATCCTGGTGGAGCGTAATATGCGCCTGGTGGCGCATATTATCAAAAAATACTATACCCCAAACGTAGACCAGGACGATCTCATCTCCATCGGCACCATCGGCCTTATCAAGGGCATCTCCAGCTACAAGCCGGAGAAGCGGGTGCGCCTCGCCACCTACGCGGCCCGCTGTATTGAAAATGCTATCCTCCCACAGCGGCCCTAACCGCCGCGAGAGCGCTGGCGAGAAAAGGCATCAGCCCAGACAGCTGTGTCCGGGCTGATGCCTTTTCTCGTCTGTGATAGCGTCCAGCAGCCTTCCCCGATCCGCGGGGGACATATGGGCGGCCCGCAGGTACTCCGCCACCGTCTGCGCGTGCAGAGCGGCCACCTTGCGCGCCATACTCTCCCGAGACGCCTCTGACTGGGGCGGATACAGTATGATGTTGACGGAGATCCCCCTTTCCCACAGCTTGATACCCACAGGATATGCCAGAGAATTGCCGTTCATTCGGCCCCGCCAGAGGCCGTCGAAGATAAAGGAACCCGGGGTGCCCGATTGTGATTGCTTTTTCCGAAAAATTCCGCTACAATAGACGGCGCCGCCTTTGGCGGTCAAGCTATCAAGGAAAGAGGTATCCTATGAACCAAAGAGAGCTGGGCGAGCTGCGCCGCCGCTTCCGCCCGGAAAAGAGCGTCATCAGCCGGATCTACGGCTGCTATGTCAACACCAACAGGGAGATCATCTCCTATGTGGACGCCTCCCTGGGGATCCTGTCCCAGGAGGAGGGGGAGCAGTTCCTGGGTCTTTTGAAGAAGTCCCTGGGCGGCACCCTGGGCAAAAATCTCATTGACATTGTCTTCTCCACCCAGCAGGTGGCGGACAGCGAGGAGCACCGCCTGCTCTCCGCCCTGCGGGACTCCCAGCTGAAGGACGCCGGGGCCCGGGAGACCTTCTACCGGAAGGTCATCGACGCCCTGGACATGGGGGACAGCAACTATCTCCTCCTTCTGGCCCACGACGCCTACGACGTGCCCCGCCGGGGCAAGGACGGCGGGGACAACGGGTCCGACACCGTGTTCTCCTACATCGTCTGCGCTGTCTGCCCGGTGAAGGACGGCAGGGTGGAGTTGGGCTACTTCGCCGGGGAGAACGAGTTCCACGCCAGCGCCCCCTCCCAGGTGGTGGCCCCGCCGGAGCTGGGCTTCCTGTTCCCGGCCTTCGACAACCGGGCGGCCAACCTGTATAACGCCCTGTTCTATGCCAAAAAGGCGGATCAGATCCACCAGGAGTTCATCGACGCGGTGTTCCGCACCGAGGCGCCCATGTCCGCCGCCGAGCAGAAGGAGGCATTCACCTCCGCCCTCACCGGGGCCCTGGAGGACGGGTGCAGCCTGACGGTGGCCCAGGCGGTCCATGAGCGGCTGCGGGAGCGCATTGAGGAGCACAGGGACAGCAAGACCGGGGAGCCTCTGACGGTGACGCCTCGGGAGGTGGGCCGGATTCTCACGGACTGCGGCGTGGCGGACGAGCAGGTGACGGCCTTTGAGCGAAACTGCGGGGAACGGTTCGGAGAGGGGGCTGTGCTGGCGCCGGAGAACCTGATCGACAGCGGCCGGTTCCAGATTGTGACGCCGGACGCCACCATCTCCGTAGCCCCCGAGCGCAGCTGCATCGTGGAGACCCGCGTCATCGACGGGCAGAAGTACATCCTGATCCCGGCGGACGAGGACATGGAGGTCAACGGCCTGCCCGTTAAGGCGGGCCAATGACAACCGGCAAACCCCGGCAGCGGAACCGCGGTTCCGCCGCCGGGGTTTTGCTGCCCATTCAATCAGCAAATTTTATAAAAAAAGGGGTTGCAGTCTTGAAAATTTCTGATATAATGGTATACGGGGGAAGATAAAACTTTTTAAGGAGGAGAACCATATGACCCCATGGTACCTGGCCCTCTGTCTGGTCATCCTCGGCATCGCCTACGTGATTTTCAACTATATGAAGATCAGGAAGCTGCCGGAGGGGACCGCTGACATGGCGGAGATGGCTGGAATCATCCGTTCCGGCGCCAACACCTTTATGCTGACGGAGTACAAGAGCATCTGCCTTGTGCTGGCGGCGGTAGCCGTCCTGTTCACCCTGTTCATTGAAAAGACGTCCGGCCTCAGCTTCCTGCTGGGCGGCGCCATGAGTTCCACCGTGTGCGTTCTGGGCATGAAGAGCGCTACATACGCCAACGTCCGCACCGCAAACAAGGCCCGTGAGAGCCTCTCCATCGGGGAGACCGTGAAGGTGGCCCTCTGCGGCGGCAGCATCTCCGGCCTTGCGGTCCAGGCCTTCGGGATGCTGGGCCTGCTCCTGATTCTGCTGGTGCAGGGCGGGGTGGACCACACCGGCACCGGCACCGGCCTCATTCCGCTGGCCGGCATGTCCTGCAACCCCACGGTCATGCGCATCTCCACTTACTCCCTGGGCTGCTCCATCGTGGCCATGTTCAACCGCGTGGCCGGCGGCAACTATACCAAGGCCGCCGACATCTCCTCGGACATCCTGGGCAAAATCCGCCACGACCTGCCCGAGGACGACAGCCGTGTACCCAACACCATCGCCGACTTCATCGGCGACAACGTCAACGACATCGCCGGCAACTGCTCGGACCTGCTGGAGAGCTTTGTGGCCACCATGTCCGCGTCCATCATGATCGCCGTGACGCTGTATCAGACCCACGGCGCCCTGGACCACATCACCGACGCCACCTTCAGCGCCACCATCCTGTTCCCTGTCATCCTGGCGGCCTGCGGCCTAGCGGGCTGCCTGGTGGGACTGTGCATCGCCAACTTTAAAAAGATGGGGGACAACCCCTCCCGGGAGCTGGACATGTCCACCTGGATCTCCGCCGGACTCACCGTGGTCCTGGGCGGCGCGGCGGCCTACCTGATCTTCGGCAAGCTGGGAGCCGCAGGAAATCTCTATGAGGACTTCCTTCTGGGCTGGGCCTCCCCGTGGGTGTCCGCCGTCATGGGCATCATCTCCGGCGTGGCCATTGGCACCATCACCGAGTACTACACCAGCACCGACTACCGCCCCACCCGCCAGCTCGCGGAGATCTGCGAGGAGGGCGAGGCTTTCGTGGTCACCAAGGGCGACGCCATCGGCTCCCGCTCCTGCCTGGCCCCCGTGCTCATCATCGCCGTGGCCCTGCTGATCTCCGGCAAGGTCTGCGGCACCTACGGCATCGCCATCTCCGCTCTGGGGATGCTGGCCTTCGTGGGCGCCACCGTGTCCATCGACGCCTTCGGCCCCATTGCCGACAACGCCGGCGGCCTGGCGGAGTCCTGCCACCTGGATCCGGACGTGCGGAAGATCACCGACAAGCTGGACGCCGTGGGCAACACCACCGCCGCCATCGGCAAGGGCTTCGCCATCGGCTCCGCCGCCTTCGCCACCGTGTCCCTGATTGTGGCCTACGTGGGCAACTACACCGAGATCGGCGCCGAGCTGAGCCTCAACTTCGCCTCCTTCTTCGTGGTGGCGGGCGGCATCCTGGGCGGAGCTCTGGTGGAGTATTTCTGCGCCATGCTCACTGACAACACTATCGACTCCGCCAAGATCATGGCCGACGAGGGCGACAAGATGATGTCCATCCCCGGCGTGTTGGAGGGAACGGTGAAGCCCGACTACAACAAGATGATCCGCCTGGCGGCCCAGGAGGCCATCCGCAAGATGGTGCTCCCCTCCGTGCTGGCGCTGCTCATCCCCGTGGTGGGCGGACTGCTCTTCGGCGTGCAGTTCGTGGGCGGCATCCTGGTGGGCGCCACCGTCGTGGCCATCCCCCGGGCCATCTTCATGGGCAACTCCGGCGGCGCCTTTGACAACGCCAAGAAGTACATCGAGGGCGAGAATATCAAGGGCCACGGCAAGGGCTCCCCGGCCCACAAGGCGGCGGTCACCGGCGACACCATCGGCGACACCCGCAAGGACGTGGTGGGCGTGGCGCTGGATATCTTCATCAAGCTCA
>CANRHK010000065.1 GCA_947630395.1 uncultured Oscillospiraceae bacterium | reverse complement strand
ATCCCGGACACGCCGATGAAGTGGCTGGTCCGGTAGTAGAACCGCTTGTTTTTCCGCAGCAGCTTCAAAACGGCGATGCTGACGGCGGTAAAGAGACAGTAGGTGCCGATGATGACCAGAATCACCGCCACAAAGTAATAGGACAGGGCGGACACCGCGTCGGCGGTGGTGACGGCGATGTAGTAGCCCGCCCCCAGGGTGGCGACGCCCAGGACGGTCAGCAGCCACCTCGTCTTCGGCTCCCGCTCCCCCACGTTGCCGGAGTGCAGCAGCTCGATGGGCTTGGAGACCCGCACCCGGTTCAGGTTGAACAGCAGGGTCAGGCCCAGGAGAATGGCGAAGAAGATGGATGTCATGACGATGGAGGACACCGACGGCAGGATGCCGAAGGGCACCGGGAAGTCCAGCATCTTGTAAAGGGTCAATGTCACCAGCCGGTGGAGCAGCATCCCGATCAGCAGCCCCCCGCCGATGCCCAGCGCTCCGAGGAACAGCGTCTCAAAGAACAGTACCAGGGCGATGTGGACCTTGCCCATGCCCAGGATGTTGTAGAGACCCAGCTCCCGCTTCCGCCGCTTCATGAGGAAGCTGTTAATGTAGAGCAGGAAGATAAAAGAGAATACGCCGGCGATGCCCCGGCCGATGGCCATGAAGACCCTCACATACATCATGGCGGTGGGCCGGCCGGGGACCATATCGGCCATACCCGCGTCACGGGCCAGGGCCCCCATGATATAGAACGCGGCCACGTTGCCCATGAGGGCGAAGGCGTAGGGCAGGTAGAACCGCCGGTTGCCCCGGATGCTCTGCCACGCCAGCTTGGGATAGAGGCTCATTCCTCCGCCTCCCCTCCGGCGGCCAGGACGGTGAGGGTGTCGGCAATCTTCTGGTAGAACGCCTCGTTGGAGTGGAGGCCCCGGTAGATCTGGTGGAACAGCTCGCCGTCCCGGATGAAGATGACCCGCTTGGCGTGGCTGGCGGCCTTGGCGGAGTGGGTGACCATGACGATGGTCTGGCCGTCGGCGTTGACCTGGGCAAAGAGCCGGAGGAGGCTGTCGGTGGACTTGCTGTCCAGGGCGCCGGTAGGCTCGTCGGCCAGGAGGATGCGGGGGTTGGTAATGAGGGCGCGGGCCACCGCCACCCGCTGCTTCTGGCCGCCGGAGAGCTCATAGGGGAATTTCCGCAGCAGCTCGGAGACACCCAGCTTCTTGCAGAGGGGCGTCAGGCGCTGCTCCATCTCCTTTACGCTCTTTCCCGCCAGCACCAGGGGCAGGAGGATGTTGTCCTTCACGGAGAAGGTGTCCAGAAGGTTGAAGTCCTGGAAGACAAAGCCCAGGTGGTCCCGGCGGAAGGCGGCGATATCCTTCTCCTTGATGGTGACGATATTCTTGCCGTCCAGGTAGACTTGGCCGCTGGTGGGCTTGTCCAGGGCGGCCAGGAGGTTCAAGAGGGTAGTCTTGCCGCTGCCGGACTCGCCCATGATGGCCACGTACTCGCCGGGTTCCACGGCGAAGCTGACGGAGTTGAGGGCCTGGACGGACTGACCGCCGAAGCGGGTGGTGTAGATTTTTTTCAGGTCGTTGACTTGCAGAATGGGCATATGGGGTTTTCCTCCTTGCTTGGGATGGTTCCATTATACCCCGGCCCGGGGCGGCGTTCCATTGATTTACCTTACAAAATGGAGGGATTTCTTACATTGTTGTAAGATTGGGGGGATGTGGGGCCTCCCCGCCCCCACATCCCCCGTCCCGGCAGGGACCCCCAGGTGGGGCCGGAGGACCCACAAAAAAAGAGTGACACCTGTCTCCGCAGGGTGTATAATACCAACCGAAAATATAAATATAAGGAGTCCTCCGCCATGAGTGAGATAGTAAAGGAAGCAAAGTCCCTGGGCCTGGAGGCCCTCTTCCAGGCCCTCCACCGCTGTCCTGAGCTGGGCAACCAGGAGCACCAGACCGCCGCCATTATCCGGCGGCGGCTGGAGGAGCTGGGTGTCGAATATACACCAATGCTGGACACCGGCACGGTGGCCGTGATCCGGGGCGGGCAGCCCGGCAAAACCATCGGCTTCCGGGCGGATATCGACGCCCTGCCCATCCAGGAGGACACGGGCCTGCCCTACACCTCCCGGACGCCGGGAGTCATGCACGCCTGCGGCCACGACTTCCACGTTGCCGCCCTGCTGGGGGCGGCAGAGCTGCTGATGCGCCGCCGGACAGAGCTGCGCGGCAACGTAAAACTCTTCTTCCAGCCCGACGAGGAGGGCGACGGCGGCGCTGAGCGGATGATCGCCGCCGGGTGCTTGGAGAATCCCCACGTGGACGCCATGCTCTGCTGCCACACCAGCAGCGTTATTCCCACCGGCACCATTTCGGTGCGCTCCGGCCCCATCTGCGCGGCCTCCAACACCTTCCTCGTGACGCTGCGGGGCAAGGGCTCCCACGGGGCCAAGCCCCACCTGGGGACAGACGTCATCGTGGCCGGCGCCCAGGTCGTGACGGCCCTCCAGACCATCGTCTCCCGCCGTACCTCCCCCACCGATCCGGTGGTGGTAACCGTGGGCTCCTTCCACGCCGGCACCGCCGGGAACATTCTACCCGAGGAGGCGGTCCTGTGCGGCACCCTCCGCACCATGGGCGGGGCCACCCGGGAGCGGGTGAAGGAGCACTTCCGCTCCATCGTCTCCGGCATCGCCGCCGGCATGGGGGTGGAGGCCGACATCTCCATTCTCGACAGCTATACCGGCTGCCGCAACGACCTGGCCATGACGGATTTGGTTCGCCAAGCCGCCGGGAAGGTGCTGGGTGAGCAGAACGTGTTGGAGTTGGCCGAGCCCAGCCTGGGTACCGACGACTTCGGCTACTTCTCCGACACGGTGCCGGGTTGCTACTACTACGTGGGCGTGGGGAATGAGGAGAAGGGCTTCACCTGCCCCAACCACAACCCCCACTTCGCCGTGGACCCGGAGGCCCTGCCCCTGGCGGCGGCCCTCCACGTCCAGTCGGTGCTGGACTACTTAAATGGGAATGACGGCTGATTTGCTATGCCGGCAGCCACAGCGGCAGATAGGGGAGCGCCCCGGCTCAATGAGCCGGGGCGCTCCTTCACTTGTCAAAAAGCTGACCAACCGTCCCTTTTCCAGTCACCGCAGGCCCCGGAAAAACCTCCCCAGGATCTCCCGGCACTCCCGCTCCAGAATGCCGCCTACCAGGGCGGGCCGGTTGGGGTAGTCCTCCATGTAGAGGTTCATCACCCCGCCGCAGGCCCCCATCCTCTCGTCCCGGGCGCCGTAGTACACCCTGCTGATCCGGGCGTTCAGAATCGCCCCGGCGCACATGGGGCAGGGCTCCAGGGTGACATACAGCTCACAGCCGTCCAGCCGCCAGGAGTCTAGCGTTAGGTTGGCCTCCCGGATGGCCTCCGTCTCCGCGTGGGAGAGGGCGCTCTGCTTCTCCTCCCGCCTGTTGCGGCCCCGCCCCACGATTTGGCCGTCCCGGAGGATCACACAGCCTACGGGCACCTCCCCCGCCGTTGCGGCCTCCTCTGCCAGGGCCAGGGCCAGACGCATATACCGCTCCTCCGCAGTTTCCACCGCTCTCCCCCTCTCAGTCATTTTTTCGCACTGATTTATGGCAGTCCATCCCCCGCGGTTATAAAACCTGGAATATCTGTCCAAAATGGACATACACTGGTAACCAAGGAGGGATCTTCCATGAAACGCATTTCCCCCATCCGCGCCCGCAGCACGGACGCCCCTGCCCTGCTGGAATTAAAGACAAGCTTACAGGAGACTCAGCGCGCCCTGAATCACGCCTACACCACCTTTGACTATGTCAGCGACCCGGAGCTGACGGAGGCCTGCATCTTCGAGATCCGCGCCCTCCAGTCCCGGATGAACTATCTGGTGCGGCAGATCAAGGACATGGAGGCCTGCGCCGCCACCGCCGTCACCGCCCACGCGGGCGGGAGGCCCCGATGGATATAGGCATCGCGGCGCTGCTGGGCCTGGCGGGGCTGGTGGTGCTGATGGCTGCGGCAAAGGCCTACGCCGCGCCCGCAAAGCTCGTGGGGCAGGCGGTGGTCAACATGCTGCTGGGCCTGGCGGCGCTCATTGCGGTGAACGCCACCAGCGCCTTCACCGGCCTCAGCCTGGGCGTGAACCTCTTCAACGCCGCCGTGGTGGGGGTGCTGGGCGTCCCGGGGCTGGTGCTCCTGCTGCTGGTGCAGTGGGTGCTTACATAGCCGCCGTTTCAGCTAGAACCGCAGCTCCCGGTTGATGGCCTTGATGCGGCCCACGTCCACCTTCACCGCCCGGCGGTCATAGGTGAGAAGGCCGTTGACTTCGTCCTCCACGTCGCTGACTTGGGTGTACACGGAGGCGGAGAGGCACTCTTCCTCCTTGCAGGGCAGGACCTCCCCGGCATAGAGCCGCTCCAGGGCCTCCTGGAGCTCACTCTGGCTGCGGAACATCTTGTAGCCGAACTCCCTGTCGCTGGCGGTGTGTCCCGCCACCGGCAGGCTGTACCCGCCGAACTCGCTGAGGGCCAGCACCCTGTCCCCGTCGTGGCGGAGGCGCACCGGCCGGAAATAGACGTGCCGGCTCTTGAAGTCGCCGCCCCCCTGGTCGTGCCAGCCGCTGGCGTGGTCTACCAGCCGGGTGGGGTCGGCCTCCCACAGCAGCTGGGTGATCTGGAGGCTGTCGAATTGGCCCCAGCCCTCGTTGAAGGGCACCCACACCACCAGGGAGGGGGTGTTGTACAGCAGCTCCACCGTGTCGTACAGATCCCGGACGAACTGGTCCCGGCTCTTTTTGTCCTCCCGGCCGAAGCGCCGGTATTTCCCGTCCCGCAGGTGGATGCCCGTGAAGGGCAGATACGTGGTGACCCACAGGCTCTGGCGGCTGCCGCCGCTGACCATGTCCTGCCATACAAGCATGCCCAGCCTGTCGCAGTGGTAGTACCACCGCATAGGCTCAATCTTGATGTGCTTGCGCAGCATGTTGAAGCCGCAGTCCTTCATGGTCTGGATGTCGTAGACCATGGCCTCGTCAGACGGGGCCGTGTAGAGGCCGTCGCTCCAGTAGCCCTGGTCCAGCACGCCGCTCATGAAGATGGGCTTGTCGTTGAGGGCCAGCACCTTCTTCCCATGCACCTCCGTGGTGCCGAACTTGCGCATGCCGAAGTAGCTCTCCACCGTGTCCCCGCCCAGAGTGACGGTGACGCCGTACAGGAAGGGGTCCTCCGGGCTCCAGGGCCGGAAGTCCTCCGGCGGGAGCGGGATCTCCGCCTGCCCCTGCCCGTCGCACAGCCCCTGGGCCACGATCTCGCCCTCCATGCGCACCGCCACGGCCGCCTCCGCCGGGTGGGCGGCGTGGACCTGGACGCGGACCTTTTTCTCATCGTAGAGGGGCGTGACGGTGAGGCGCTCCACATAGTTCTCCGGCACCGACTCCATCCATACCGTCTGCCAGATGCCGCTCTGGGGGGTATACCAGATGCCGCCGGGGGTGAAGCTCTGCTTGCCGTAGGCGTGGCGGGAGAGGCTGGTGCCGTCATTGACCGCCACCACCAGGGTGTTCACTCCCTCTGTAAGGCAGTCGGTGATATCCAGGGCGAAGGGCAGATAGCCCCCCTCGTGCTCCCCGGCCGGCTGGTCGTTGACAAAGACCTCACACACCTGGTCCACCGCGCCGAAGTGGAGCAGTATCCTGTCCCGGCAAAAATCCGCTGGCAAAGTGAAGCTCCGCCGGTACCACAGGGTCTCCCCGGGCTGGAGCTGCCGGTTCACCCCGGAGAGCAGGCTCTCCGGCGAGAAGGGCACCACAATCTCCCCGTCGTAGTCCTCGGGAGTGTGGCCCTGGGGGAGGATGGCATACTCCCAGGGACCGTTCAGATTCAGGTAGCTGTCCCGGCGCAGCTGGGGCCGGGGGTACTCCGGCAGGGGGTGCTCCCGATCCAGCCCCTCCCCCCAGGGGGTGAGGAGGGGCCGCAGCTGGCCACGGACCGCTTTAGCCTCCCGCCGCCCCAGCAGCCACAGGGGCAGGGCGATCAGGAGCAGCACCACTGCCGATGCGATGAAGATGCCGGGGGTGGGCACCTCCTTCACCACGCCCAGGTCCTCATAGGTCTGGCCGGTGTGGCCGATGACGGCGGATCCGATAAAGGGCCCCGTCACCATGGGCAGCAGCACCTGGAAGAGGATGCGGATGCCCTGGAACTGGCCGGCCTTGTCCTGGGGAGTGTAGTCCCGGATCAGGCCCTGGAGGCAGGCGGAGAGGACCATACTGGCCCCCAGCATGACGGTGCCGAAGGCAATGACCGTCACCATCCCCCGGGCGAAGTACATCAGCAGCAGCCCCGCGAAGGCCACGGCCGCGGCGGGCGCCGCCACCTGCCGCTTGCCGCGCCGGTCGATGACCTGGCCGAAGAGGACGCTGATCAGGCTGGCGGCCAGGAGCACCGCCCCCAGGATGATGGCGTAGTTGTCAAAACCCAGGAACCGCTGGATATAGATAATGAGATAGGGCATGTACACCTGCTGGCTGGCGGAGTACACCGCCAGGGCCAGGAGACTCAGATACAGGCCCGGATTCCTCCAGATGACCGTGGGCCGCAGGCCGTAGAGGATGTTGCTGACGTACTTCCCCTCGGCCCGGCGGAGGGTGTCCGGCTCCCGGATCAGAAGCTGGCCCAGCAGGCCGCCCAGCATGGTGAGGCCGCCCACAATCAGGAAGAAGGTCCCCCACCTCCCCTGGGCGGTGAGGCCGTCCAGGGCGCCGAAGACCACCAGCATGGAGATAAGGGGCATAATGGCCAGCACCGCCTCCACCCGGCCCCGGTTGCCGTCGCCGGTGACGTCGGTGACCCAGGCGTTGAAGGCCGCGTCGTTGGCGCTGCTGCCGAAAAACGTCATGACGCAGTCCAGGACGATGACCAGGACAGCCGCTGCCCTGGCTGCCCGGGCGGCCCCCAGCAGCCACTCCAGTCCGTCCACTGACACCAGGGCGAAGGCCATGACGCTGAGGCCCCAGAGGAGGTAACCGGTGACAATGATGGGCTTCCGGATGCCCAGCTTGTCCGACAGCGCCCCCACAAGGAGGGTGGTCACCGCCGCCACCACGGCGCTGGCGGCCACCATAGCGGCAATCATGCCGCTGTCGCCGGTGATGGTGTTGTAGAGAAACACGTTGAAGTACATGTTCTCCACCACCCAGGCGATCTGGCCGATGATTCCAAAGGTGAGCAGCGCCAGCCAGGTGCGGACAGTCAGTGCGCCCGTTCGCCTTCCGCTCATTTGAGAGGCCTCCCTTTTCCCAGAATTTTCCCAAAACCACTATATCTTGATTATACAACCCGGGGTGGTATCCCGCAAGTAGTGTTTGGGCAAAAAATAAATATTTACCAGCCCGACAATTTTCGACAAAATCCAGCGATTCCATTTGGTATACTGTGCGACAGAGAGCGACAACCGCCGCCGCCTTTCCCTTCTCTCCGTCAGGTTTCGCCGGCGGCTCTGGTCCTGCGGGTCTCTCTGTCCGACCGCCCCACTCAATCGCCCGCTGCCTGCCCGGGCCCATCACTATGGAGGTCAATTTTTTATGGACTACCAAAAAGAGTACGCAAATCTTGTGGGACAGATCGACCGGGCTATCTCCATCCTGGAACAGTATCAGTCAAACACAGACCTCGTCCTCCGCGCAGGGGAACTCCTCCTGGCGGCGCTACAGGAGGCGGAGGAGCATTACATCGCGCAGTAACCAACCACCCCGCCCGGCCATGCGCTTTCGCGCATGGAGATATGCGGAGGACCAGGCCCTTGGACCTGGTCCTCCAATTTTTGCGCCTGGGGCGCATATGCTATTTCTCCAATTCGGCCTTGGGGAAGCCCATGACCCGGGCGAACTCCTCGCCGGACAAGGTCTCCCGCTCCAGAAGCAACCGGGCCACCGCCTCCACCTGCTCCCGGTGGGCCCCCAGCACCTCCTCGCAGCGGCGGTAGCCCGTCTCGATGATGGCCTTGACCTCCTCGTCGATGAGGGCGGCCACCTCCTCGGAGTAGCTATTGGCCTGGGCCATGGCGCGGCCGAGAAAGATCTCGTCGTGGCCGGAGTCGAAGCTGACGGGGCCCAGCCGCTCGCTCATGCCGTACACCGTCACCATCCGCCGGGCTAGGGCGCTGGACCGCTGCAAATCGTTGGACGCGCCGGTGGAGATGTCGCTGAGGAACATGGACTCCGCCACCCGGCCGCCCAGCAGGGCCGCGATCTCCTCCTCCATATACCGCTTGGAGTAGTAGCCCCGGTCCTCCCCTGGCAGGGAGATGGTCATGCCGCCGGCCTGTCCCCGGGGGACGATGGTCACCTGGTGGACCGGGTCCACGCTGGCCAGACAGTGGTGCATGACGGCGTGGCCCGCCTCGTGGTAGGCGGTGAGCCGCCGCTCGTGCTCGGGCACCACCCGGCTCTTCTTCTCCGGACCGGCGATGACCTTGATGACCGCCTCCTGGAGGCAGTCCATGGTAATGAACTTCTGCTTCTTCCTGGCGGAGAGCAGGGCGCCCTCGTTCACCAGGTTCTCCAGATCCGCCCCGGTGAAGCCGGGGGTGGACTGGGCCAGGACCTTTAGGTCCACGTCCTCTGCCAGAGGCTTGTTGCGGGTGTGGACCCGCAGAACCTCCTCACGGCCCTTGCAGTCGGGGCGGCCCACAAAGACCTGCCTGTCGAACCGGCCGGGCCGCAGCAGGGCCGGATCCAGGATGTCCGCCCGGTTGGTGGCCGCCAGGACCACCACGCCCTCGTTGGAGCTGAAGCCGTCCATCTCCACCAGCAGCTGGTTGAGGGTCTGCTCCCGCTCGTCGTGGCCGCCGCCCAGGCCCGCGCCTCTCTGGCGGCCCACGGCGTCGATCTCGTCGATGAACACCACCGAGGGGGCCACCTTCTTGGCCTCCCCAAAGAGGTCCCGGACGCGGCTGGCGCCCACGCCCACATACAGCTCCACAAAGTCCGCTCCGGAGATGGAGAGGAACTGGACCCCCGCCTCTCCGGCCACGGCCTTGGCCAGAAGCGTCTTGCCGGTGCCCGGAGGGCCCACCAGCAACACGCCCTTGGGGATGCGGGCCCCCAGGTCCAGATACCGCTTGGGCTCCTGGAGGAAGCTGACAATCTCCCGCAGCTCCTCCTTCTCTTCGTCCGCCCCGGCCACATCGGTGAAGTTCACCTTCTCCTTGCTGTCGGAGCCGAAGCGGATCCGGGCCCGGCCAAAGCGCCGGCCCTGGTCCACGCCGCCTCCGCCCTGGGCCCGGACCAGCATGAACTGCCAGACGAGAAAGATGCCCCCGATGATCAGGCCGTAGAGCAGGATCTCGCTCCACCAGGGCGGGGTATAGGCGGGTTTGTAGTCATAGTCCACCAGCACGCCCCGGGTCTTCTGGTCCCGAATCAGCTCCCCCAGCTCCTCCCGGAACAGCTCCACGCTGCCCAACTGGTGGCGCACCTGGGTGCCGTCCCGCAGATTGAGGTATAGATCCTCTCCGTCCTGCACATAGTAGCTCTCCACCTGCTCCCGGTGGAACAGCTCCTCCACCTGGGCGTAGGTGACGGAGGGAGCGGCGGTACTCTCATAGAAGAAATAGTAGGCGAGCAGCAGGACGATGATCGCCATGAAATACAGCCCCAGATGGGGGCGGCGGGTCTGCTTGGTCAAATGATCCTCTCCTTTTTCACCCGGCGGGGCGCTGGGTGCGCGCCGCCCGTCCCGGGCTCATTCCCCTCCGTACACCGACGGCTTCAGCACGCCGATATAGGGCAGGTTGCGGTACTTCTGGGCGTAGTCCAGCCCGTAGCCCACCACAAACTCGTCGGGCACCACAAAACCCACATAGTCGGCGGTGATGGCCTTGGTCCTGCGGCTGGGCTTGTCCAGCAGCGTGCAGATGGACACGGAGGCGGCCCCCTTGGTGATGAAGTACTGCTTGAGGAAGTTCAGGGTGTTGCCGGAGTCCAGAATGTCCTCGATGACCACCAGGTTTCTGCCGGTGATATCCTGCTGGATATCGTGGGTGATCTTCACCGCCCCGGAGGTGCTGGTGGCGTTGCCGTAGGAGGACACGGCGATGAACTCCACGTCGCACTTCACCTGGCAGGCCCGGACAATGTCCGCCATGAAGATAAATGCCCCCCGCAGCACACTGACGAACAGCGGGTCCTTGTCCTTCAGATCCTCGTACATCTCCACGCCCATGGCCTGGATGCGCTCGTAGATCTGCCGCTCGGTGTACAGCACCTTCAAAATGTCCTGATCCATCATGCCCATCGTTTTCTCTCTCCTTTATGTGATTTTGTGGTTCAAACCGTATCACTCCAATGTGACCGCCAGGGCCGGCTCCCCCGGCGCGGGCCGTTCCTCCGCGTCCACCGCCACGCCGAACACCGCCGCGCAGCGGCCGCCCCGGTACAGGGCCGGGTGCTCCCCCCGCTTCTCCGGCGGAATCCCTTTATCGGCAAAAAGGCGCTTAATGGTGCGGCTGCCGTTTTCCACCGCCAGACGGCCCGCGCCGTCCCAGGCCGCGATAGTGAGGGACTCTCCCGTGTCCCGCAGCAGGACCGTGTGCGCTTCCTCCGCCGGGGAAGCCTCCCCTCTGGTAAGCCGGACAAGCCACGGGCCCCAGTGCTGCTCGCCCGCATGGAGCACCATGGGCTCTGCGGGGACGGGCTTCCGCTCCAAAATCAGCTGGTGGGCCTGCCGCACGGCCAGAAGGCCGTCCCGCAGGTCCTGAACACCGCCGGTGTGCAGCTCCAGCACCGCCGCTGTCTGGGCCTGGGTCAGCTCCACTCCCATGCGCTGGGCGGCCAGCCG
>CANRHK010000064.1 GCA_947630395.1 uncultured Oscillospiraceae bacterium | reverse complement strand
GATATGTCCGTCAGGATCACCACCGGGAGGCAGCTTGCGGAGCGGGCCGCCGACGTGGCCAGGAACTATAAGACCCTATATGTCATGGGGTGCTTCGGCGCCCCTATGACGGCTGCCAATAAGACCCGGTACTGCAACAACCACACCTACAACAAGGCCGCCGCCCGGCAGGCCATGATCAAGGCCGCCAGCGAGGACACTTTTGGCTTTGATTGCGTCTGCCTGATCAAGGGCCTGCTCTGGGGCTGGTGCGGGGACAAAACCAGGTCCTACGGCGGGGCCAGCTACGCCGTCAACGGCGTCCCGGACATCGGGGCGGACACCATGATTACCAAGTGTACCGGCGTGTCCACCAACTTCTCCACCATCGAGGTCGGAGAGGCCGTCTGGATGTCCGGGCATATCGGCATCTACATCGGGGACGGTCTGGCCGTGGAATGCACCCCCAAGTGGAAGAACTGCGTCCAGATTACCGCTGTCGCCAACATCGGGACCAAGGCCGGGTACAACTCCCGGAAGTGGACGAAGCACGGGAAACTGCCCTATGTGACCTATGACGGCTCCACCTCCGGCGTGATTCCCGCCCCCAGCACCCCCAGCACTCCGGAACAGAAGCCGCAGCCGGCCAAGGTCGATGCGGCCATGTACTTCGACAAGGCCCAGGCCAGGAGCTACACCGTCACCGCCGCCTCTGGCCTGCATATCCGGGCCGGGGCCGGGACGGGGAAGGCTAGCCTGGGTGTTCTGAAGAAGGGCACCACCGTCCGCTGCTACGGCTACTACAACAAGGTCGGCTCCACCCTCTGGCTGTACGTGGTGGCCGACGGCATCACCGGCTATGTCTGCAAAACCTATCTGAAATGAAGCTGCCCTCTCTCGTCGTGAGAGGGGGCTTTTTCTTTTGGGCGCAAAGGGGCCGCTCCGCCCGCTGTCGCTGGCGGCAGGCGGCCTCCGGCCATGCGGATGGGTAAACGCCCATCCGGCAGCAAGGGCGCCCTGTGGGGCCGCAGGAGCCGGCGGCCGCAACCAAAATCCCAACCGCTTGGGATTTTGGAGGGGGCAATCTTTGGTCACGGCTCACGGGTGCGGCCCGCTTGCCATGATGTTCTACGAGAGCAAGCCCCCTCTGGGGCTTGGCTTTCGGCTGGGGCTGGCTTACCGCCCGGTGCGGCATTCCCACTCGAACTCGGCGTAGGTTTCGTAGTCGTCCCGGAAGGCGGCGTCATCGTCGATGGTTTCGTATTCGTAGTCGATGCTGTCCACCGCCTCGAAGGTCGTGTGCTCCTTGCTGGCGGCCTCCCTCGCAAGCTCCTCGGCCTGCTCCTCGACCCAGGCTTTGAACTCGGAATCCGTCATGCCCTCGTTCTCGACCTCCGCTTCGTACTCCCAATCGCTGTCCACCCAGGTGATGATCGCCTTGGAAATCCGCTCCTCCGCGTTCCAGTCGCTCTTGCTGGCCTTCGCCCTTCTCAATGCCTCCGCGTAACCGATCATTGTGTTCCCCTCCGTTTTGTCTTGTGTGTTTTCCCTTTCGGTAGTGTATTAATCACTCTAAAGCGGATAAATAGCAAGACAATTCTGAGGCATAAAGTACACAAACATGACGGGGGAAAACTGTGTAGATCACACCGCTGCAGAGGCCCGGTGTGGCCGCTTCTTATTCCGTTTTCAAGGTGCCTATGTAAAAGGGGCGGCGGTTGACTCCCCCTGTGCCGATGGGTAAACCCATGAGCGCCCGCCCCGGAGAGGGCGGCTGGACTTGCACCAGCGGCGGCGGAGGCCGTCGGCCTTGCGGGCTGTTAATCAGCAGGGACTTTCAATAGTGTAATTGCCATTCCCAAACTGTTCATCACCGTACTCTATGGCCTCGTCATAGCTCGGAAAATCCTGGGGCATTTCATCGGGGTCATTGGGAAACACGGTGCAGAACCATTCTTTCACAGCTTGTCCTCCCACGATTTTTTCACAAAAAGTGTGTTCTGAATGGCCTCCTCGCGAGTCGCGCCCACGCCATTCTGGCCGTCAAAACACCGATCAGGATGGGGGATGCAGAGCCAGGTGTCCAGGGAAATATCCGTGACGCTCTCCACAACGCCAATCTCCATCAGGTCTTTGAAGGTGCCGACGATGCCCAGCACCTCGGTCTTGTCATCGGTGACGATTTTGCGAACCGTTCCATCGTATTCACGCTTTTTCAGAAATTTCATTGTCGATGCCTCCTTGATTTTTTTGCCTTACTCTGTTATCATGGAGGTGGCCGGGGTAAGGCTCCCGGCCGCCTCCGCCATGGGGGTTGTGAGCGGTGCTTTAGCGAGGGCCGCTCACTTTTTTAGTTCCCGAGGATCTTCCTGACGGACTCGCGGAGCTCTTCGAGGGTTTCACACTTATCGATGAGCTCCAGGATCGCCCTGAGAAGCATCTCGGCGGTCGCCATCTCTTCCATTTCCTCACTTCCTTTCTTAAGAGCTGTTCAGCTCTGCCTTACAAGATTATAATACTACGATTTTCGTAGTTTGTCAATACTTTATTCGTAATTTCGTAAAAAATTTTTACGAGAAACGTATTGCAAAATTACAGAAATCGAGTATAATGGGGGCAAGGAGGTGAGGGAGTTGATCAAGTCCCGAGTGAAAGTGATGCTGGCCAAACGCGAAATGACGCAGAAGCAGCTGGCGGAGGTGACAGGGATACGACCACCCACCATATCGGCCATCTGTACCGGCGCGGCGAAGCACATTCCGTTGGATGTGATGGACAAGATCTGCGAGGCGCTGGATTGCCAGCCCAGCGACCTGTGGGAGTACCAAAAGGTCAAAAAAGAAAGCCCGGACGTGTGACCGTCCGGGGAGGGAGAGCAGGGAGCCTATTCTTTTCGGTAGCAGTGAGGTCATTGCCGGGACCGGTGCTACTACACACATACAGCCCCCGCCCACCCAGGCTCGCCTTGCCCGGTGGACTGTAAAATCCTGATCGTTGCCGCTCTCCTTTGGAGCGAGTATAGCATGAACGGGATGGGGGATTTTGTTGGGAAATAGTACACGATTATTCCACGCCTTGGCTTGGGGTGAATTTGGGGTGAAATTTTTTCAGATTTCACCCCAAGCTATTAGACGATATAAAAATTATAAGCCGCAAACCCTTGCAAATAAAGGCTTTGCGGACATCATAAAGAATCATTAAAAATTATCCGAAGAAAAAGGTGCATTTGGTAAGGATGAGGTCGGCAGTTCGAATCTGCCCAGCAGCTCCAGAAAAGCCCCGAAATCGCGAGATTTCAGGGCTTTTTGTTGTAAATTTGCCTGAAACAGTGTTGGCCAAAATGTGAGGCAGGGGCCCGACCCACACCGTGACCCACACGGCGAAAGGTGCGGAAAGGGACAGAGAGGGCTGGATGGTATATCCTGCCCTCTCTGATTATTGTCACGCGGAGATATCTGTTGTCTGTACCTAGGTCATATTTTGCGACCATCTTTGCTCATAATCCTGTGCTTGGGCCTGCTCAATCATCCGAAGATACTGATCCAGCCGCTGCTCCACCAGACCTGCAATCATCTCTGTGAAAAGTGTCAGATCATTCTTCACGGCATAAGATTCCAGGGCATTGAAATACTCCAGGCGGTTCTCTTTGGCAATATCAATGGCGGGAAAGCCCTTCGCCATCAACTGATAGTTCATCAGCAGACGAGATGTGCGGCCATTTCCATCCCGGAAAGGGTGGATACGGACGAATTCGGCGTGTGTCCATGCGGCCAGTTCAATGGGATTGAGATCGTCCGATTTCCATTCCAGATCCAGATAGAAGTCCTTGACCTGGCGATACATCTCCAGCGGTTCCGGCGGGGTGTGCTGAGCACCGGAGATGTATACATTTACGTTCCGATAAATGCCGCCCGGCATAATATTCTCCATCAGCATCTGGTGGATGTCCTTAACAATTTTTTCGGTCAGCGGCTTGCGCGCTTCAACGCAACGCTTCACATACCGATATGCCCGCTGGTGGTTCACCTGCTCATAAATTTCCCGAAGTTCCTTACCGCCAACAGCGATGCCATCCTCCAGTACCAGTTTGGTTTCTATGAGAGTCAATGTGTTACCTTCGATAGCGGTGGAGTTATGGGTATATGAGATTTCAAAAGACCTTTCGAAAGTTTCGGCAGTCAGCTCAGGGAGACTGCCTTTCCCTGCCTGATACTGATCCCGCTTGTCGAGCAATTTGTTATAGTCCATATCGTCACCACCTTCTCTGTTAGAAAGTATATCACATTCCCTGAAGTTTCCGCAACGGAAAATTCATAATATCGTCACTTACCTGACCCGCTCCATGAAGCTGCCCATAGTCTGCGCGGCTTCATCCTGCTTCTGGCGGGTGGCGTGGGTATAGGTGCGCAGCGTGAACCCTGCATCGTAGTGCCCCAGCATGCTGGAGACCGTCTTGATGTCCACGCCGTTCTGGAGCGCAGTTGTGGCGAATGTGTGACGCAACCCATGAAAATTGATGTGTTCCAGACCGGCATCCTTCAGAATTTTTTCATGGAGCTTCACCACAGAGTCCGGGTGATACATCTCGCCGGTCACGGGCGAGGGGAACATGTGCGGGTTGTCCGGGTGCTTTTCGTGTTCTTGTATCAACAGGTCCACCGCGGTTTGTGGGATGGAGACCATCCGAATGGATGTGTCCGTCTTGGGCTGGGAGAGTGTCCTTGTCCCATCGGGATTGCGGACGTACTGTTTGCTGACAGAGATAGTCCGGTTTTCCATGTCCAAGTCGGACCAGAGGAGAGCGACCAACTCGCCCTTGCGGAGGCCACTGACTAACTCCAGGTAGAACATAGGGAGGACGCCCCGGGCCTGTGCGGCATCCAGGTAGGCTTTCATATGCTCGGGCGGGAGAATTTTCATCTCCACTTTTCTGATCTTTGGTGCGATGCAGTCATCGGTGGGGTTGCGAGGAATGAGACGCTCTTTCACCGCCCGCTCGAAAGCGCAGTGGAGCATGAGGTGGACGCTGTGGACGGTGGTGCTGCTGAGGCCGGGGGACTCGTTCCTGCCCTGGTGGACCCGGCCGTGCTCCAGCAGGTCCTTGTAGAGCTTCTGGAGATGGCGTGAGGTCAGTTTGCTGAGTTTGACGTTCCCGATGCGGGGGACGGTGTAAGTGTTGATCATGAGGTCGTAGCGGTTGGCGGTGGAGGTACGGACATTGGGCTGGGCGTAGAGGTCGTACCAGGTCTTGAGCCAGGCAGCAACGGTATAGTCATCCGAGCGGCTGACGTCGATGTGCTGTGTTTCCGCCATGGCCTTGGCCAGCTTTTGCTTCACCTCGGCCTGAGTTTTGCCGAGAACGTTCTTGTTGATGCGCTTGCCGGTGTTGGGGTCGTAGCCCGCTGTGTAGCGGCCCTCCCAGCGGCCGTCCTTTCGCTTGCGGATATTACCTTCCCCGTTGGCGCGCTTCTTGGGCATACTTACGCACCCCCTTCCTGCCCCTGCGGGGCTTTTCTTTGTTTATGCGGCGCAATTTTTGACGCGGCACACGTCGGGTGGATGCAACAGTCTGTCTTGTCGAAGAAGTATGGCTTCTCCTGACTCAGTTCCTTGGCTAACCCTATGGCTGACCGAAACCCGGCAGTGAAAGCGGCCAGGGACGATTCCTCCAGCAGTAGTTTCTGCTCATCCATTAGGTGGAGAAGCAGTCGGCGGTTCTTGCGGTTCAGACGCTGGCTGAGCTGGCTGTGGATACGTTCCACCTCGCACCTGTGATGGCTGTCTATTTCCGTGCAGAACTGTTCCTTCATCGCTCTCATGTAGTCGTGCATCGCTGATGCCTCCTTGTCAGCCACACACACTACCACAACTGCGCGGGGCAAAGGTGGACAAATTGATAACTTCGGGGAGAATTTAGAAGTTATATTACAGTTTGTGGTTTCCAACTTCTCTTTGTATACGCTGTATCGAAACACAACAGCTCGACAGGAAATTACATGGACATGGTTGGACCCTGGTACTCCTCGTGGTCATCCTCCTTGTGGCCTGCCGCGATCTTCTTCTCGCGCTCGCGGGACAGCGTCTTTCGGTCGCCGTGGCTGTGCGTCGTGGTGGCGTCCCTTACGGGAGGAGCAGACTGAGCGCGTTCCATAGATTTCCCAAGGTGTACCAAAGCGCTACCGATCCCGCCAACAGCATCATCAGGAAGTAGACCGTCGGTCCATCCGGCGTCGGCAGATGGAGACGGGACAGAGAGAAGCGACGCTCTTTCTTCCTCCCAGCCTGTTCCAGCAGCACCCGGATCGACTGCAGTTCCCGGACGATCTCCTCCGCCTGCGCCCGTGTTGCCCAGCCTCGGAGTCGATCCAGCCGTTCGGACTGTTCCTGCTGGGACCTCTGGATCATTGACAGCACCTCCAGCAGTTCCCGCCACTCCTGCGCGGTAGGATGTGTTACCGGTGGTGTGGGTGTTACCGGCGGCCGGTTCCGCTGCTTCAACTCCTCCAGTGATAAGGACTTCTCTGATCCTGAATTCACATTCCATAGCCTCCTTCAAATATTTCTTCTGGTGCAGACGGTCGTCGCGGCACCTGAGACCGTCTGGTGTGGTGTAGGTGATGTTCTTTCGGTCGTTGGTCCAGCGCACACCATATCCCTCGCTGCGCATCAGGGCGGTGAACTCCTCTTTGGTCCCGGCGCAACGCATACACTGGTCGATGGTGTTCATCAGCCGGAACTTCCAGCTCTGGCCCTTGGCGGCGGCGCGGTACTCCCGGGCCGTCATGCCGGGATGGGCTGCCGCAGGCTGCGGAGGAAGGACAGACAGATGGTGCTGCGTACAGATCTCATCGGACAGTTTCCGCAGCCGGTTCAGAGTGTTAGGTCTCTGCCGGAGCATCTTCCCTGTCTGGAAACAGACGGCGTTGACCAGGAAGTGGGTGTGGACATGGTCCGCGTCGATGTGGGTGGCGATGAGCACCTCGCTGTCCGGCCACGCTCTCTCCGCAAACTCTTTGGCGGCCTGGTGCGCCTCCGGACCGGTCACGGGTTCGTCGGGGTGGAAGGACTGGACGTAGTGGTAGAACCAGATGGGGCTGTCCTTGCGGCAGGCGTCCCGGGTGGCGCGGAACTCCTGGGCGGCCAGCTGCGGGGTGCAGTTCTGGCCGCTGACCAGCTGCTGGCCATTTTCCCAGACGGTTTTCCCCTTCTGAGATATATACCCGCTGACGCCGGACAGGGTGCCGGCGGACTGTCTGGCGTAGCGGATGAAGGTGACGGTGGCCATCTCAGGTGCGCTCCAGCTCTGTCAGGTTCCGGAGTTGGAGATAGACCTTCGCCAGGGACTCAAGGGTGTCGGAGAGACGGACGGTGTGGATTCGTCCCTGGTTTGCCAGGACGACCAGGCGGTTGAGGCTGCGGCCTACGCCCTTCAGTTCGTGGGTGATCTCTTTGAGGCCGTCGATGACCACCACCTTGTGGCGCATGGCGGCGGCGCGGACGTACGCGCCGATGGGCATCTGCGCGGCCTCCGCACGGGAGCGGATACTGTCGTACTGCTCCGGTGTGAGCCGGAGGGTGATGCGGATGGTTTTGTTTTCTTTCACGCGTTCTCCTTTCTGAGAAGTGGGTGCGGGCTTCTGCCCGCAATTCCGCCGGTTTCGGCGGGCGCGAAGTCCGACAACGTCGGACACGCGCTCTGCTTGCCCTCCCGAAGCGGGAGGTTGACCGTATACGGACTTCGCTCCGCACTGCGGGGCGATGGGGTCCATAGGGGTGTGGTATTTATCCTGCTTCTTTTTTCGTCCTCCGCAGATGGACAGGGGGAGCGCGAGAATTGCGGCCTGCCCTGTTCACATCCGCACACGCTGTGCACACAGGTGCGGCGAGGTGCGGAGGTGCCTGCGCTCTACTATGATTCATCGCGTGGCACACAGCGGCTCACAGGCGGCGACGGTGCGCGGTGCGTTTGGCGAGGGCGGCTTTGGCCCGCTGCCGCGCTGTCTGTGCCTCCAGTTGGTCCAGCTGGCGGCGGTGGTGTTGATTGATTTCATCGCAGTACCCGCCACTGGGGCCCCCGCCGCAACCCAGCGAAGCGGTTGCGGTGGGGAAAGGAGGAGCAATGGAGCGATACGAAGTTTTCAGGCAATCCCCTACTGGGGACTGCCTGGAAACGGAGAGAGCGAAATTTGCTCCGACGCGGAATGACACTGGTGCGTGCGGCGGTCCTCTACCAGCAGCAGATAGGCGTAGACGGGGAAGGCGGAGGGTGGGAGCGCCAGCAGGAAGATCTCGTTTGGCAGTGTGAAAAAATTTCTGCCATCTGTGCATTGGACGGTCGGGAGCAGGTCGTCGGTGACGAGGCCCTTTGTTTGCAGCGAGGCCAGATATTTTTTCACTTGCCGGTTGACAGGTGGACGCCTCTGGCGATTGCGTCCGTCTCGAGAGCTTGGGACTGGTAACAGGAGAGATAGGACAGCAGCAGGAACTCTATCGGCCTGAGGTTGTATTCCCACACCGCGTTGGGCATGGAGAAGCGGTATCGTCCGGGGTCACGGCGTGGACAGACAGAGAGTGCGGTGTTTTGTTTCATGGGGCATCCCCTCCCCCGGTGTTCTGATCTACCCAGCGGATGAACTGCTCCTTGGGTACTACCATTCTGTTGCCGACTTTCAGAACGGGGAATTCGATCTCATGCATGAGTTCATAGGCGCTGGATGGGGCGATGCCCAGGACCCTCGCCACGGTTGCTGCATTGAGGAACAGCGGCAGGTCGTCGTAGCTTTTGTAGATTGATTCTTTCAATTTGTACCTCCTGATTCAGTATTGTGTTGGCCGCACACCGTCAGCGCATATCACCTTCGATGACAGGTATTCGGTTGTCAGTTGTCGGAGCGACTGATTTCCGCTGTTGATTGACGCTGTGATTCGTATCTGCTACAATGAGAGTAGCACAGCAGAACATTTGATTCAATAGCATGGGGCATAGTCGGGTAAATACCAAATCTCTATCGGGAACAAAAAGGAGCGCGGATATGACAGAGGAACAGGAGCCGCTTGAGGAGTATTCCATCCCATTCACCTATACCTACGACCAGTTCGTGGTGTTCTTTTACGGCAGCAGCGTCTATCTCAGTGGGAAGGAACTTCCTATCGGGCAGTGCTGCGTGGACGTCATGAACCTGGAGGATGCGGTGCTGGATGAAATTGACCGGCGGGTCGGGGAGTTTATTCCGCCGGCGCAAGCTTTGCTCACGGAAAAAACAGACAGCGCCGCAGCTCTCGCACAGGAGAAGCTGAACGCTGTCTGGGAAGTGATATTCTCTTTGCCGGTCTACCGGGACCTGAAGATGGATGAGGCGTGCAATTTCCACACCTTCCAACGACTCATGGCCGACGGGGAGCAGTGGGCGGAGGTGCAGGACCCCTCCTCGGAGGGGTATGAGATGTACCAGGGAATGCTGGACGGCCTGGCTGATTTTGCGGACAGTGTCCGCCGGTTCCGGCAGCAGGTTGCCGTTATGACGGAGAAATATTTTGAGCCGTTGAAGCGGCGGAACAGCGGCGCCTATGCCGAGGCGTACTCCCGGTTCTATGCGGAGATGCTTTCTATAGGCGCATGGTACTTCCATGAGGATTTTGAGCAGAGTTTTCCCATGGAGGTGAGCTTTGTGCCTATGCTGCACCCCACTGAGGAGGGGATGGCGTTTGTGGCGGAGAAAGCGGAGTTTCACCGCCTGACGGATTTTCTGCTGACGGAGTTTTACCGGGGACTTGCCATTGGCAATGCGCCCCGGCGCTGCCACAACTGCGGGCGGTACTTTCTGCTGACGGCGGGGTACAACACCTGCTACTGCGGGAATATCGCGCCCGGCGAGACGGAGCGCACTTGCCGCAAGGTGGGGGCCCACCGGAAGGAGGCCCGGGAGCGGGCGGGAGAAACGCCGGAGCGGAAGGAGTACAGAAGAACATACAACCGGCTGAAGCAGAAGAAGCTGCGGGGGAAGATCAGCACGGATGAGTGGAACGCTGCTGTCGCCCAGGCGCAGGAGCTTTTGGCGCAGGCGGAGAAGGGCGAGCTGGGAGAGGTGGAGTTGAGGAAAAAACTGGGGGAGCTGTGAGCCGCTACCACTGGCTCTCTCTTTGTATACGCTGTATCAAAGGGGGATTGCAATTTTTCTCTATTTCGTTTTGGCTTTTTACAAAATTGTAGGATTTGACACGGGAAATATAAGCCGTTTATTATGGCGTTACACCTCCCGTTTTTGTTATAATGGGGGAGCATCTCACAAAGCGGAAGGAGATGATATTCGAGGGTGACTCAATCAGAAAGGGCATTAGTGGATATTGGGCTGCCCTGTGGCCTTGTTGACCAGGATCCGTAGCCGGCTGCCCTCACTTATCAATCTACCCGCCAAAATATCGGCCTCTGTGATGCGGGCCATGAGGATTTCTCTCTCTGTTACCCGTTCATGGTCATAGCAAATATAAATATACCCGTCCTGGGCCTCGCTGGCATCCGGATAGGAAACCTCGTCGCGCTCATCCAACAGCAGAGTGTATGGCCAGGTAGCACCATCATCCTCGCTGAGCATGGCGGTGAGATGGCTGCGGCCTTTCCAACTCTTCACATTTCCCTGGCTGAGGATACCGGCCGCATCCAGGCTCTCTCCAAAACCGCGGTGGTTCACCATCAGTAGCCGTCCGGACTGCAGTCGGCGGATAAAGAAGCGGGAACATGGGCCTGGGATATGGCTTGGTCTCCCGGGAGACCAAGTAAAGCCCCCGTCCCGGGAAAAACTTTCGCCAATGCCATAGAACGTGCGAACCAGCATCCATAGTGTACCGTCCCGCTTCTCTACCAACATATGCTCGTCAAAGCCCCGCTCCGGAACGTCGGCGCTGCCCCGCAGGGTGATGGTGCGCCCCTGGTCTGTGGAAGCGTAGACATTGGAAAATTGCTCATTTTCCAGTCCGTGGCGTTCAGCGGGTACGCTGCCGCTGCCATCTCGCCA
>CANRHK010000063.1 GCA_947630395.1 uncultured Oscillospiraceae bacterium | reverse complement strand
CGGCGCGGCACCGGGAAATACTTCGTGGAGAGTCCCGAGCATCAGCTCTGCGCCGGCCAGGAGGTGCTGGAGAAGGCCCACGCAGCGGAGCTTCTGGCATTCTATGTGAGAACGCTGGGGCTGGAGAGAAAGTGACGGAGGACCGCGCCCCGGCACACAAGTATGACACCGGAACATACCACAGAGAAAGAGTGAATCTATGAATATCCTGGCATTTGAATCCTCCTGCGACGAGACCGCCGCGGCGGTGGTGCGGGACGGGCGGCACGTCCTCAGCGACGCCATCGCCTCCCAGGCGGACATGCACGCCGTTTACGGCGGTGTGGTACCCGAGATCGCCTCCCGGAAGCACGTGGAGGTCATCGCCGCCCTGACGGACAAGGCCCTGACCGGCGCAGGCCTGCAAAAGTCCGACATCGACGCCGTGGCGGTGACCTACGGCCCCGGCCTCATCGGCGCGCTGCTGGTGGGCGTCAACTTCGCCAAGTCCGTGGCCTTCGCCCTGCAAAAGCCCCTCATTCCCGTCCACCACCTGCGGGGCCACATCGCCGCCAACTATATCGCCTTTCCGGAGCTGGAGCCGCCCTTCCTGGCCCTCTGCATCTCCGGAGGCAACTCCATGCTGGTGGACGTGCGTGGCTACACCGACATGTCCGTGCTGGGGGCCACCCGGGACGATGCCGCCGGGGAGTGCTTCGACAAGATTGCAAGGGTGCTGGGCCTCCCCTACCCCGGCGGCAGGCCTATGCAGGATCTGGCCGAGGGCGGCGATGACGCCAAATATCCCCTGCCCCGGGCCAAGGTGGCGGGGAACGATCTGGACATGTCCTTCTCCGGGCTGAAGACGGCGGCGGTGAATCTGATCCACAACACGGGGCAGAAGGGAGAGGCCCTGGACCGCTCCAGCCTGGCCGCCAGCGTCACCGCCGCCATCAGCGATGAGCTGGTGCCCCGGGCCATGGAGGCCGCAAAGCGCTGCGGACACAGGGTTCTGGTGGCCGCCGGAGGCGTGGCGGCCAACAAACGCATCCGGGCGGACCTGGAAAAATCGTGCGCGGAGGACGGCATCCGCCTGTACCTGCCCCCTCTGTCCCTCTGCGGGGACAACGGGGCCATGATTGGCGCACAGGCGTACTATGAGTATTTGGCCGGCGCACAGGCGGACAGCAGTCTGAACGCCTACGCCACACTGGAATGGTAGCATCGGGAGGGGAGACGGCCTGTCCAGGCCGTCTCCCCTTTTTTTATTTTACAGCGGCGGGCGTATATGCAGGCGGGAAAACGGCGGAAATACCGCAGCGGTGTATAAAACGTCGTTATGTCAATGATTTCCGCTATATCCGGCGAAGGAAACCCCTGGTTGAAGGATTTCCATATTTTGTTATTTTCTGTTGAAAACACTGGAAATACTGCTGTTTTCCTCTGTGGAAAAGTCTGTGGAAATTGTGTATAACGCATTGTACTAGCCATTTACCGAAAATCTTATGTGAACCTGCCGAAAAATTTTGTCGAAAATTGTGTTGGAAAATCGTGTCTGCTTTTTCATAATTTTGGGCAATTTGGATGGATTCTCCCGCTCTTCCGTTAGACAGGATTCGACAAAAAATGTCGAAGTCCGGAAAATCCGCGCATATGCAGGCGAATGGATGCAGGGCCTCCCGCAATAATACGTTTCGTAATCAACCAGCCAAACGCAGAGGCCCGGACGGCGCGCCGTCCGGGCCTTTTACTGCCTATTTGTTCTCATTTTCCCCGCTTTTGTCCCCCTGGAGAAACTGGATAGCCTCCCCTCCGGCCCCTTCTCCTCCCCCCGGCCAGCGCCCGTCACCGTGCGGCGGACTTGGTTCCGCAGCGCAGTACGGAGCGAGAATAAAAATTCTTTTTGGTTACTTTTTCTGATAAGAAAAAGTAACTAACAGCCTTTTAACGCCTCCAGCAGAGCCCGCCGGAGGGTCAGAATCTCCTCCACGTGGTAGTTGGTGACCACGTCAATCTCCATCACCGAGTCCAGCTCCCGGGTATCCTTGACGGTTGCCCCGCAGGCGGTCAGCCGCCGCCGGTTCTCCCCGCTGAGCCGGCCCGGAGCCTCCATCCGGGACAGCACCGCCAGATGGGCCACCAGATCCTTTGCCTGCCTGTCGCAGGCGAGCAGCCGCTCCAGCTCCCGCTTCTGCCGCCAGGGGTGGAGGAGAAAGCGCTGGTCGGCAAAGATGCCCAATTGCTTCTGCAGCCCCGCCAGCTTGCCCTCCATGTGCTCCGGGTCCGGGAGAATCAGATCCCCGTCGAACACGTCCTCCAGAAAGGCAATCAAGTCCTTGTCCAAGCCCCGTATGGTGTCCTTAATCTGGCGGCTGTTGTTGTAGGGGAAGATCAGCATGTTCACCGCCATGCCCACAATGAGGCCGATGGCCGTGTCCCAGCTGCGGCCCAGGGCGTAGGTGACGGGATTCATGCTGTCGCTGACGCAGAGCATCACCATGATGAAGCAGGGCAGAGACGGCGACAGCCGGATGTGGAGCCCGTTGTAGAAGACGATGATGGCGATGATGCCGATGCCCACGGACAGCATAGGCCCCAGGGGCAGAAAGCTCAGCAGAATACCCACCAGGGCGCCAAAGATGGTGCCGGCAATCTGGGACACGCAGGCGATCAGGGATGCCTTGAAGGTGGGCTCCATCACCGCCATGGCCCCCAGCATGGCGAAGAGCAGCTTGTCGCCGGTGGCGCCGTACAGGTCCACCACCACCATGGCGATGACAATGGCCACGGCGGTCTTGAAGGTGCGAAGTCCGATATGGAACCGGAGTTTTTTCACAGGGTGTACCTCCTTGTCTGGGTACGCGAAATGCATCCACGCGGTTTTGAGCTATGATACCATACTTTTTCGCCGGGGTCAAACGGCGCTTTCCACAGTCCCGCCGCTCTCCCGGAACGGAAATCCGGCATTTCAGAGAAATACGCCCGCTTTTTGTCCCTCCACAGGGCACAACAGCATCCACGCAACAGCGTCGGTCCGGTCTTGATTTGTGCCCCAAAATATAGTATAATAAGCAGGGATATGAGCATAAACGCCCATAGGAGACGAGAGAGGAGGAATTGCTATGATTATCACACAGAAAAAGCCCATTGAGGAACTGATGGACATGCTGGAGGGCGTGACCAAGGTGGCCCTGGTGGGCTGCGGCAACTGCGCCACCGCCTGTCAGACCGGCGGTGAGCCGGAGATGCAGGCCATGACGGAGTACCTGGCCACCCAGGGCATTGAGGTGGTGGGCACGGTCTACCCCGACGAGTGCTGCCACAAGCTGCTGGTGAAGCGGGACCTGCGGGCCATCAAGGACACCGGCTATGAGGCGGTCATCTGCATGGCCTGCGGCGACGGCACCCAGACCGTGGCGGACAATGTGAATGTGCCGGTGTACCCCGCCAACAACACCCTGTTCCTGGGCCAGGTGGAGCGGGTCGGCATGTTCAACGAGTACTGCAAGATGTGCGGCGACTGCGTGCTGGGTTCCACCGGCGGCGTCTGCCCCATCACCAAGTGCGCTAAGAGCCTGGTGAACGGCCCCTGCGGCGGCCAGAAGAACGGCAAGTGCGAGGTGAACCCAGAGAACGACTGCGCGTGGATTCTCATCTACAAGCGCCTGGAGGCCACCGGACAGCTGGACAGGCTGGGCAAGACCCGCCGGGACAAGGGCTACGCCAACGTGGCCTACCCGCGGCACATCAATCTGAGGGGGAAGAAAGCATGAGCCTGTTACAGAGAGCACTGGAGAGCGGCAAATTTGCCGTCACCGCGGAGATGGCCCCGCCCAAGGGCTGTGATTTCACCGAGCAGCTGGCCAGCGCCAAGCTTCTCTCCGGCAAGGTCCACGGCGTCAACGTCACGGACATGCAGTCCGCCTGCCTGAAGGCCTCCAGCCTGGGCCTCTGCATCCACCTGAAGCAGGCCGGCGTGGAGCCCATCCTCCAGATTACCGGCCGGGACCGGAACCGGATGGCCATTATGGGCGACGTCCTCTCCGCCGCGTCCTTCGGCATCGACACCATGCTGGCCCTCACCGGCGACCACCCGGTAGTAGGCGACTGCAAGGACACCAAGCCGGTCTACGACCTGGACAGCGTGGGCATCTTGACCATGCTCTCCGAAATGGAGGCCACAGGTAATGACTGCGGCGGCAATCCCCTGACCGGCGGCGCCCCGGTTTTCTTCAAGGGCGCCTCCGTGACCCCGGTCTACGAGCCCCGGCTGCTCCAGATCAACAAGCTCCGCCAGAAGGTGGAGGCCGGCGCCAAGTACATACAGACCCAGGGCATCTTCGACCTGGACGAGCTGAAGCGGTTTATGGACGACGTGGCCGCGGCGGGCATCAACGTGCCCATCATGGCGGGCATCATCCCCCTGAAGGCCGCCGGCATGGCCCGGTTCATGAATGAGAACGTGCCCGGCATCGCGGTGCCCCAGGACATGATCGACCGCCTGGCCGCTGCCGCCGCCGAGGGCAAGGAGAAGGGCGTCAAGGGCCTCCCCGCCAAGCTCGGCATGGAGATGGCCGCCGAGATGATCGCCAAAATCCGGGACGAGCACCTCTGCCCCGGCGTCCATATCATGGCCATCGGCGCGGAAAAAAATGTGCCGCCCATCCTGGAGATGGCCGGCGTGGATATCAGCAAGTAACTCGACATATAGAAAATCCGCCCGGAACGATGCTGTTCCGGGCGGATTTTTTACGCCTCTACCGGCAGAATCTCCGCCAGATCCATAGGCTTGCCGTCGCTCCACAGGTGGTCCAGGGAGTAGAAGGACCGGGCCTCGCCGTTGAACACATGGACCACCACACAGCCGTAGTCCAGCAGGACCCAGGTGCCGCCCCGGTGTCCCTCCCGGCGCAGGGGCCGCTCCCCCGCCTGCTCCAGCTTCTCCTCCACCGCGTCGCACAGGGCGCTGATCTGGGTGCTGCTGCCGCCGGTACACAGCACGAAGTAGTCCGCCAGGGTGGTCAGCTCCGTGACCTCCAGCACCTTCAGCTCCTCGCCCTTCTTGCTGTCCAGCGCCTGGGCCGCCAGAATCGCCATCTCTTTGGGTGTCATATCCGCTCCTCGCTTTCGTTTATCTTTATCGCTGCTTTCGTTACTCTTCGATCCCCGGTGTTTGGCCGTTCCCGGGCTCATCGGGCACCGTTGGCGTGCCGCCGCCCTCTCCACTGGGGGTATCTCCACTGTTGGGATTCTCCCCGCCGACGGGGGTGTCCTCACCGCCGGGATTCTCTTCCCCGCTGGGGGTATCTCCTCCACTAGGATTGTCCCCGCCGCCAGGATTCTCTTCCCCGCTGGGGGTATCTCCTCCACTGGGATTGTCCCCGCCGCTGGGATTCTCTTCCCCGCCGGGGGTATCTCCTCCACTGGGATTGTCCCCGCCGCCAGGATTATCTCCGCCACCAGGATTGTCCCCACCGCCGGGATTCTCTCCACCGCCGGGATTATCTCCACCGCCGCCAGAGTTGTTGGGCTGGGGATCCAGGGGCGTGCCGTTCTTGTCGGTGTAGACCTTGTTTCCATCCTCGTCCAGGATGTAGTAGTTGCCGTTTTCGTCCTGCTTGACCGTCACTGTGGGCTTGTCGTCGGGCTTAGTAGTGCCCTGAGAGCTCACGATGGCGTTGTGCTGAGTATCCCGGAGAGAGCCGGTGGAGGAAGCAATCCGCCCGTCCTTCAGGATGCTCATGGCGTCCAGCATCCCGGTGGTCACGCTCTGCTCATAGGGATTGAAATACTCGTTGACCACCTTCACCACCTCATTGGGGTAGATGGTCACATAGGACTGCTTCTGATGGGTGGCCCGGCTCCAGGCCTGGGCGGCGTAGTTGCCGGGGAGCGTGCAGGTGTAGACATCGTCCATGTTCAGCGTGGAGCCGCCGCCGATGCCCAGCGCCTTGGAGGCCAGCCAGACGATGTTGCCGTAGTCCAGCCCCTCGCTCATCTCCACGTACTTCATGCCCAGATCGATATAACTCTTGATCTTCCCCCAGTTGCCGATGCTCAGACACGTCTTGATCAGCGCCTTCATGAAGTCCTGCTGGACCTGCACCCGCTGGATATCGCCCATGGCATACCGGCGGAACCGGACCAGCTGCATGGCATGTTCACCGTCCAGCACCTGGACGCCCTTCTTCAGGTGGATATACAGGTCCTGGTACTTGTCCTCATAGTTCATGTCCTGGGGCACGTCGAACTCCACGCCGCCCACCAGGTCCACCAGCTCCACAAACATCTCCAGATCCACTTTGATATAGTAGTCCGGCTTGAAGCCGATGAGCCGGGAGATCTGGGCCATGAGCTGTTCCATGCCCTTCTCCGCCGTGCCGTAGCGGGAGTAGACGGAGTTGATCTTCTTGATATCCCAGGAGGCGTTGATCATCGTGTCCCGGGGAATGGACATGACGCTGACAGCCGGCTTTTTCGTATCGTAGCTGACCACCATGAGGGTGTCTGTGTTGCCGCCGCCCCTGTCGGTGCCCACCAGCAGGAAAGTATAGACCCCCTCCTTCCTGTCCCCGGAGACAGTGGGCATATCGCCGGTGAAGCCGTCGTCGGGGTAGAGATCTTCATCTGTGGGGTCCTTGGATTCATTGTCCTTAATGGGATCCGTCTGGCCGCCCTGGTCCGGCGGGGGCAGCTCCGGCTCCTTCACCCAGCTCTTGATAAAGATGGTGAGCCCTACCACCACTACCAGCAGGCACCCCACCACGGAGAGGGTGATCTTCCCCTTTTTGGTCTGGGCAAAGTCCTGAAACCGCACCCACAGGGGCACGTGTACCGGCGGCTTCCAGTCGGTCATGCCGTCGTCCTCCGGCGGCTGCTCCCGCATGGCCTTTTTCTTCCCCCGGCTCTGGTCAGCCCCGGACGCTTTCGCGGGGGACGCCGCCCTGGTCTTGGGCCTCTCCGGGATAAAGGGATCCGGAGGCGCTCCCTGCCCGGCCTTCTCCGCAGAACGTTTTGCCGCCTTGGGCGCGTCCTCCGCGAAGGGATCGCCGATATCAGCTCCGGCCCCGTGGGCGGCAGGCTTGGCCGTCCGCCTCGGAGCCATCACGGCCTCCGTGAAGGGATCCATCCCCTCCACAGCCGACTTCTTCGCGGGCGGCGCGTCGTCCGCGAAGGGGTCGCCGATATCCGCACCGGCCCCGTGAACCACGGGCTTGACCGTCCGCTTCGGGGCCATCACGGCCTCCGTGAAGGGATCCATCCCCTCCACAGCCGCCTCCTTCGCGGGCGGCGCGCCGTCCGCGAAGGGATCGCCAATATCGGCACCGGCCCCGTGAGCGGAAGCTTTCGGCGCAGAGGCCGTGATCTCTTCCTCAAAGGGATCGCCCAGACCATCAAACACACCGGGCTGGTGCTCGCCGCTGTCCGGATGGGGCTCCCGCTTTCCTTTATATCGCGCCATATGTTTTCTTCGTCCTTTCGCCTTGTTTCGCCTTGTGTTGGTCAGGTCTGGCTTTCCAGGCTCCCGCTGCCCTCCGAGGGCTGCGTTTCCGTCTCAGTGGATCCGCCGGACTCCCCGCCGGTCTCCGGGGTGGTAGTGCCTGGGTCAGTACCGGGATCTGTGCCCGGATCGGTACCGGGATCCGTGTCGGGGTCTGTTCCCGGATCGGTGCCGGGGTCAGTGCCGGGGTCCGTTCCCGGATCTGTCCCGGGGTCCGTTCCCTGATCTGTCCCGGGGTCAGTGCCCGGATCCGTGCCAGGATTCGTTCCCGGATCTGTTCCAGGATCTGTGTCCGGATCCGTGCCGTGGCCGGTCTCCGGAGTGGTTGTGCTCGGGGGCTTGGAGGCGCCCGGCTCCGGCTTGGTGGTAACGGTGCCGCTGCTTCCCTTAGAAGATGATGACGACCCGGATGTGCGCACCGGCGCGGAGGCAGCCTTGCTGTCCGCCAAGGTGCCGTTGGTGACGGCCAGGGATCCGTCTTTGTTCTTGTACATAACCTGGAGGTCGCTCTCCGTAATCTCCCGGTTGTAGGGGTTGAAGTGCTCGTTTACTAGCTTCGCCAGCTCGGCCGCGTCGGCGAAGACATAGGACTGATTGTTGTGGTAGACGCGGCTGTAGGCGTAGCCGGCGTAGTCGCCGGGCAGGGAGTAGAAATTGACGTTGTCTAAATTCACACCCATAGCTTTCTGCGCGAACCACAAAATATTCTCCAACTTCAGCTTGGAATCAATCTCCACGTTCTCAAAGAAAATCTGGGCGAACTCCTGGATCTTGGTCACATTCCCCAGCTGGAGGCACTGCTTGGCGCAGGCCTTCAGGAAGCCCTGCTGGACCTGGATGCGGGTGCCGTCGCCGTAGTTGCTGCCGTCGTTGTTCTGGCGCCAGCGGACGACCTGCATGGCGTCGTCGCCGCTGAGGAGGCGGTAGCCCTTGGACTGGTGGATGTGGAGGTCCTGATACGGGTCGTCGTAGTTCATATTGAAGGGTACGTCATAGTACACGCCCCCCAGCGCCTTCACCAGCTTCCCCACCGCCTTCCACTCGATGGTGACATAGAAGTCGGGCTTCACGCCGGTGAGCAGCCCCACCTGGTTTTTCAGCCCCTCGGCGCCGCCGCCGCTGGACACCTTGGCGCTGTAGACGGAGTTGATCCGCTTGATATCCCAGGGCACGTTCACCATGGTGTCCCGGGGGATGCTCAGGCAGTCCACCGTCTGGTTGGCCACGTCGTAGCTGACCAGAATCAGGGTGTCCGTGCTGCCGCTGGCGGTATCCTTGCCCAGAAGGAGAAATGTATAGTAGTCGTCCTTCCGGGCCTTGACCGTTTGCCCGCCGGGGTCCTTCCCCTCCTGGCCGGTGTCGGTGTGGAGGGTATCTGCGGCGCCGCCAACATCGGACTGGCCGTCATCATCCACCGGCGGCGGCTTCACCAGGATGGTCCACAGCGCCGCCACCACCAGCACCACGCCCGCCACGCAGCCCAGGGCGATGAGCGCCGCCCGCTTGCCGCGGCTGGGCTTCTTGAGCGTCTTTGTCTTTGCGGATGTCTCTTTTTTCTGATTGCCGCCGCTTCCGGTGGCATCCCGATGGAAGCCCCCGACGCGTGCTTCCCGCTTTCCTCTGCTCATGTCAGCTTTCCTTTCAGATAATCCCTCGCACGCACACTGTTGGAGTGGACCACCACTCCTTTTTTCTTTAAATCCTGTACTGCCATGGTAAAGCCCAGCAGCATGGCCCTGTCCAGATCCTCAAAGGCCAGCTTCCGCAGCTCTCTGAGATCGCAGAAGTCCCTGGTGGGCTCGATGTAGTCCGCCAGATAGATGATCTTCTCCAGCAGGCTCATGTCCGCCTTGCCGGTGGTGTGCCAGCGGATGGCGCTGACAATCTCCGGCGGCATACCGAACTCCTCCCGGGCCACAGCGGCCCCGGTGATGGCGTGGAGCAGCTTCTCCTCCCGCCGCTCCTCCCTGTCCAGAGGGACACTATATAGACGGCACAACTCCAAATGTTGTTCCCTGTCCAGGCGCTTGGTGCAGTCGTGGAGCAGGGCCGCCCGCCGGGCGGCGTCCTCGCCGGCCCCCCAGCGCCTGGCCAGCGCCGCCGCCGTCTCCTCGGTGCCCAGCACGTGGGGGATCCGGCTATGCTTCAGCATGGTCATGGCCACGCACCGCAGATCCTCCAGAGAGAGGTTCTTCATATCCGCCTTTGTTTCATAAAGGCCGTTGCGGAGGATGTAGCCATAGACCGCCGGGGCCAAATATTTCCTGGCCTCTCCCCCGCCGGCGGCCAGCGCCTCGCGCAGTTGGGTGGAGGAGATCTCCACCACCCTGGGCAGCTCCAGCACCACCGCCTCGGCTCCCAGCTCCCGCTCCAGCCGCAGCCGCTGCTCCCAGAGCCGCTCCATGCCCTCCGCCTCCCGGCTGAAAGCGCAGAGGGCGCAGAGCTTGACAATTTTGTCCGGCCCCCGCCAGTCCTGGAAGGTCAGGAACATGTCCGTGCCCATCAGGAGGTAGATCCTGTCGTGAGGAAAGCGCTTTTTCAGCTCCCGGAGGGTGTCCAGGGTATAGCTCCTGCCCTCCCGTTTCAGCTCCAGATCCAGCACTTCCCCCTCGCAGGGCAGCTCCATGGCCTCCAGCCCCAGCCGGGTCATCTCCAGCCGGTGATTGGGCCCCGGGGTATCCGGCGCCAGCTCCTTGTGGGGCGGCAGCCCCGCCGGAATCAGCAGCAGCTTCTCCAGCCCCAGCGTCTCCACGGCGCGGCGGGCCGCCTCAATATGTCCCAGGTGGATGGGGTTGAAGGTCCCCCCATATACTCCGATTTTCAAAGCGTCCCAGCCTCCGTCCACCGCCCGGGCAGCCGGACCTTTCACAGGTCCATCCTACCACAGCGGAAATATTATGTCAACAAACGGTTCTATTTTTTCTTTTTCTCGGGGACCAGTTCTATTTTCCGTTTGCTCTTGTCATACTGACGGCGGTAGAGGACGAACTTTCCGCCGATGACCTGGACCTCCTCGCTGCGGGTCAGCCGGGCCAGCTCCCGGCAGGCCTCCCTAGCGGTGAGCGGGGCGTTGTCCAGCACTCTGCCCTTGATAAGCTCCCGGGCCTCCAGGGCGTCGTCGGCCTGCTTCACCACGTTGTCGGTGATACCGTCCTTGCCGATGTGGAGGATGGTGTCGATGCTGTTGGCCAGCGCCCGCAGCTGGGCGCGCTGCTTGGTTGTCAGTTCCATAAATAACCTTTCCTTTTTCGTCAGCGGTGCTTGTGAGAGGGGCCTCCGGCCCCTCATTGGGCCTCTTCTTTTTTCGGTGCCTACCGGCACCCTGGGGTACTTTTCCCCCGCGGGAAAAGTACCCAAAAGCGCGCTCAAGGGTTTCACCCTTGAGGATCCTAATGCTTTGATTATTTTTTGCGCTCGTCCTGTGGTCTGTCCTGTCTAAACCGCGCTGCTGTCCGTGTATGAGGCGAAGCGGCTACCTTAATATGTCCTTGCACAAATTGATGCGCTGGGGCGGGAGGGATTGGGTGCGCTGGTTGTTTTTTAGGGACTCTAACTGCCTCCTGTCGCTCCGTTCCACTCCGCGAGGGGTAGATGCTGTGTGATGTGTGATGTGTGCGTAAAGAAACATGTTTCTTATGCGGAGTGGAACGGAGCAGACAGCAGTCGGTCAACGTAAAAAACGTACA
>CANRHK010000062.1 GCA_947630395.1 uncultured Oscillospiraceae bacterium | reverse complement strand
GATAATTCATTGCAAAATCTCGGAATAAATCAAAATCTCGGAATAATTCGACAAAATCTCCGGAAAATTCGGCAAAAATTCGGAATAAATCAGAAACTCGGAAAAATTCAGGCGGCGATGGAGGCAAATTTTATGGAGCGAGCAGGAAGAAAGGTACGCGATATACAATTCTACAGCGCCAAGAACGAAGGGCAGGTTTGTGTCCACACAAGTTTTGCGAGAGCCTATGCGAAGCACCTGGAGGAACTGGATGAGGTGAAAAGCTATGAGGCTGGTTACGCACTGGACCAGGAACGATTCAAAAACGTCAGCCCGGTTGGCATCCGAAAGGATTACTTCACTGGTGGATGGGAGACAGACTTCCTGATTCACTATCAGGACGGCCGCTGCGCCGTCAGGGAGCTGGTAGCATCGCCGGAGAAGCTGCATCAGGCGGCGACGGTAGAACGCCTGGAATTCTCGCGCCGGTATTGGACCGTGTTCGGCATCACAGATTGGAAGGTAGTTTTGAAGGTAGAGAATGCCGATGTGGATAATGGATGTGCATAAGGACAAAAAAGCAGGACCGCATTGTGGCGGGAAATCCCTAGCTGCTGGCTGATTGGGCAGCTATTGCTCCGGAGTTTTGAAGCCATCGCAATCATGACTTTAGCCTCCGGCATCGGAAAGATATATTGAGGGCTCCTTTGATTTGTTGAACGATTCTGCAGTACGCCAGGCATCCGGAGGGGCTCGATACAGTAGAACTTCCGGAGCTCTCGCGCCATTGCTGTACGTAAGGACAAGAAAGCAGAACCGATGAGGTAATTTTGAAAGGAGAGGACGCAGATGGAGATGACCGATGTGCGTAAGGACACAGGTCCGGAAGCAGAACCGATGAGGTTTCTGGAATATCTGGGAGAGGTGTACCGTGTTCTGCTGGCCACAGATACCGGCAGCTGGGTGATACGCTGTATGGCTTCCGAGGCGCCGCTATTTGTATGTGCGGAGGAGCTGGAGCGGTATACGCCGGTCCCTACCCCGTATAGCTTCCTGGCGGCACCCGGGGAGGTCAGCGCGGCCCGGCAAAAGCGGATGGACATGATTGCACCGCTCCTGGAGGACCGCGAGTGCATTGTCAGCCGGCGCAGGCGGCAGGACCGGGCAAAGCGGCAGGCGGAACAGTATGGCACGACATCCGCCCGTATCGTTCGGTTGTATCTCCGGTATCTGGCCACCGGGCAGGTGATGGACACCTGGAAGCGTCCAAATGTGGAACGGCCTGAGTTCGATGCCGCCATTCGAAAATACTACTTTAGTTCCAGGAAGTTCTCCCTGCGAGCCGTATACGAGATGCTTGTGCTGGAGTCGTACACCGGCAGCGATGGCAGCATCCAGACAAATGTTCCAAGCTGGCACTCCTTCAGAAGCTATTATTATTCGAGATGCTACCATAAACAAGAACGGAAGGTCATAGCCCGTGAAGGGCTGGGGGAGTATCAGCGCAACCACCGGCCGGCGTTCGGTTCGGCAGCGGCCTGGAGGCCGCAGGTGGGGAGCTATCAGATGGACGCGACGGTGGCCAATGTCTATCTGGTCTCCCGTCTGGACCGAAAGACGGTGATTGGCCGGCCCATCATCTATTTGGCGGTGGATACGGCCACGCAGCTCATCGCCGGCGTCTATGTGGGGCTTGACAGCGGAGAGCAGGCGGTCATGTCGTGCCTCGCCAGCGCGGCCGAGAACAAGCGAGACTTTTGCCGCCGCCATGGATTGACATTGACTATGTCGCAGAACCAGTGGCCCAATGCTGGTGTGCCGCTGGAAATCATCACGGACAGGGGACGCGAATTCACCGGTGCGAGGATGCAGGAGCTGTCCAGGCGGTACGGTGTGGAGCTGCAATCCCTGCCGCCTTACCGGCCGGATTTGAAGAGCTTCGTGGAGCGGACCTTCGGATTGCTACAGGAGAAATACGCGCCGCTGCTGCGCGGCCGCGGCTACATTGAAGAAGCGGCCCAGGAGCGGTACAGCGTGGACTATCGCAGCCAGGCCGTCCTGACGCTGGAGGAGTTTACGCAGATTGTCCTCCACTGCGTCATCTTTGCCAATTCGGTGCGCCGTCTTCCCTGCGGCAAAACGCCGGCAGAGCTCTGGCTGGAGCAGAGCCCCAAGCTGCTGGAGGTGGATGCCGGTGAGATATACCGGATGTCCCTGCCGCGGAGGGAGGCGCGGCTGACGCGCAGCGGATTTAAGGTCAACGGCATGTTCTATGTTCCCGGGGACATGGACGGCCTCACAATCGGAGACACCTATACGATTGCCTATGATGTCTCGGACCTCCGGAGCATCTATATTGTCGGGAAGGACAGCTATCGGACGTGTACGCTGGCGCAGAAGTACACGATGTACGCCGGAGTCACGAAGGAGGAGCTCAAAGCGGCAAGGGAGCAGGCATCGGAGAGGAGCAGGGACGCCGAGAGGCGGGAGACGGAGGGCAGCATCGCGGTCCTGCGGAATATCCAGGGTGTCGTCGCGGAGGCGGCGAGCCAGTGCGAGGGTACGGGCAGCCGGCAGGACGGGGCAGACATCCGGCGCCAGAGAGAAGCGGAGAAAGGGTTGGTGGGATAAATGGTACGCTATCCGGCGGGCAAGCGTGTGGTTTCCGCCGTGTATGAGCCGGGGGTGGACAATCCGTATCTTGCGGCGATGCCCTCCATGCTGTCTACAGCGGAGTTCAACCGCTCCATCCGAAGTGAGCCTCCGTTGCCGCCCAATCTTCCCTCTATGGCTGCATCCGAGAGGCGGCAGTGGCTACCGGTCCTACAAACAGCTTTTTTCCCAATGCCGTATATGTACGTAGTGTACGATATACTTTTCAGGGCCATTCGCACAGCGTATATGACACGGAAGTCGGTCGAGGTCACGCGACAGGTGAACGAACTGTTTTCCAGCCGCGGAGGCGGGTGGTATGCGTCACAGGCGGAGAGCGGGTCTGTTCTCGGGGTGGCTGGTCTGGGCAAGACATCCACAATCATGCGGATACTGAATACGATGCCGCAGGTGGTTTGCCATGAACGGTTTATTCAGCAGCCATTTTTTCGCAAACAGATTCTATACCTTCGGGTCGAGTGTCCATCAGACAGTTCCGTAAAGAGTTTGGCATACAGCATCGCCGCGGCGATGGACAGCGCAATCGGCAGTAATTACACAGACACCATGATGTCGCTGCGTTCCGCCGCGGCCAGCGCTCTGGCTACAAAAATCAAGATTCTCTGCCTGACTCATTGCGTGGGCCTCATCGTAATCGATGAAATCCAGAATGTAGTTGACACGGCAAAACGGACGCGACAGTTGAAGCCGCTGGTCAAATTCCTGCTCGAATTGACAAATGACACCGGAACGGCGGTGTACTTTGTCGGTACGCCGGCAGTCGAAGATTTGTTCCTTTCAACTGAACACCTGAAGCGCAGGACCAGGGGGCTCAGACTCCTCCCCCTGCGGCCGGACGGGCTCTACCGGTCGTTCCTCGATTTTATTTTCCGCTACCAAATCACTCCGGCTGCGGCGCCTATTACGGAGGCGCTGGCAAACAAGATATATGACTGTTCTGGTGGTGTCCCGGCATATATCTTGAAAATTTTCAGCGAAGCCCAGGCCCAGGCTCTGCTCAACGGAGATGACAGGATTGACGGCAAGGCCATACAGGCAGCTGTAAAGTTGCTGGCGATTCGAGTACCCAAAACATTCTCCGGAGGCACACATCTTTCAGATTTCTCATACGCGGAGGAGCCTCCGCTTTTGCCGGATGAGCCGATGCAGGAGGTCCCGCGACAATACGCCGTCAAGCGGGGCCGGAAGCCGGTCGAGAGGGATGCGTGCGACCTGCTGCGGGTGATGGAGAGAAACGAAAATATGGTTGAACACCTGAAGAAACATCTGTTGTTGGAGGAATTCCTGTGTTGACGTTTTTCCCTACGCCATACCCAGGTGAATGGTGGTATAGCGTACTGTGCAGATATCACATCCGCAGCGGCAACGAGAAGTTCCAGAGTACGGTGCGGGAACTGTTCCACGGCAGAACGTATGTCTCGCTTGGCATTCTGTTTTCCAACTCGACCATACCGGCCATCGTATCCCAACTGCCCGCTGGGCTGCTTTGCAGTGAGCGGTTGGTACAGGAGCATACCCTTTTCCGCTACTACACCAGGTGTTTTTCCTATGCAAGAAAGCGGGAACTTCTGGAATCTGTCTGCCTTGGGGAAAAAGTGGTGATTACAAGCATACGGAAATTTGCGGATGTGAAGGAATGGAAGCCAAGGTTTTGTCCCGGATGCGTTTCGGATGACAGGCAAAGGTACGGCGAGGCATATTGGCATATCGGTCATCAAATCGATATGATGCGCATTTGCCCGGCACATAGGTGTTGGCTTTACCAGGCCGAGGATATCAATACGGTGCATCTGGACTATCAGTTTGTGGCGCTTGAGAGCTATCTTCTTCGGGAAGGTCCGTATGTGGCGTGCGGGACGGGAGATATCCCTCCCAGGATGCTGGATTTAGCGGGAGTACTGTATGACTACTATGCCATTCCGTTGGAGAAGTCCGCGACTCCAGACTATTCCAACCTGGCGATTTCGTTGAGCAATCAGGGATATGGCACGATTACATCAAATCCCCGGCACACGATATTGAACGGAAAGAAAGTTTATCAGGCACTTCGCACCATGTTTGGCGGGGATATAGTCGAGGGGGTGTACGGAGATGAGAAGGCGATTCCCCTGATTAACCGTGTCTGCAAATGGGGGATGGCAGTTCCAGAGCGGTATGCGCTCCTGCAGGTGCTGGCGGGTATTTCTTCTGAGGTGGTTTTCTCAAAAGAACGGCTTCGGGACAGTCTGGAGGAAAGCCTGCTGGAACTAAGGAACAGCAGGACGGAGGTGGAGAGAGCGAAGGTTGCTGCTCAGCTTGGTATTACTTGCTCGCAATTATCGAACTTATGCAGAAAGTACGGAATAGAACCATTTTGGCGGCAGAGAACAGTTGGAAAGGAGGAGAGGCGAGATGTCGCAGTGAATCTGCATCTCAACAGTCAGGAGTATGGACTGCTGCAAAAAGCAGCGCAGGACCACGGAGAATCCGAACTGGCAGTCTACGCGAGGAAAGTGCTGATAGCAGCAATCTCTCAATCCAATGAGATAGCCAACACCGATGAAGACAGAGTTACAAAGGATTAAGATAACAGGAGGGCTTTTATGAACGTCTTTGAAGAGCTGCAGCGGGGCAACGTGGATGTCCTCAAGGACAAGCTGATGACCCTGGACTCGGAATTCTGCTTTGAATGCGACGGATGCGGCAGGTGCTGCCGCAATCAGGATACGATTCTACTGTCACCGCGGGATATCTACAATGTTGCGAAATCCCTGCACCTGACCATGAAACAGGTTATTGAGCGATACACCGATGTATACATCGGGCGGAATTCCAGGGTCCCGGTCGTCCACCTTCTTGAAGGCCCGAACAAGGCCTGTCCGTTCCTGAAAGGCAATCAGTGCAGCGTACATGCGGCCAAGCCTGTGGTATGCGCCCTGTACCCACTGGGACGAATCTACATCGACGGGAGCGGTTCTGCCAGGTACTTTCTGCAGGACACCAACTGCGGGAAGCACACAAAAAGGTACACCGTGCGGAGTTGGTTGGCGACTTTTGGCATTCCGGAGCAGGACATCTACTTCCAGCAGTGGAGTCAGGTCCTTAGCGAGTGGGGAAATTTCATCAGACATGCGGAAGAGCGAGCTGTCCCCGCCCCGGTGTGCTGGCTGTTTTGGAACGAGCTTTATATTTGGCTGTATGAGAAATACGATATGAATCAGGACTTCACGACGCAATTCGAGAGGAATATGAACGTGCTGAGTCGGTCAAAGCTGTATTATGAGGCATATTTCGCCTCGCCGTCGACTTGAACGTACCATTTTGACTGGAAATATAATGGAAAAGGGAGTATAATATGAACAAACTGTTTGAGGTCGCTGTCCGCGATACGATGATTTGTAAGGAGCTGCTTTCCGCGCTCCTGGGCCGGTCGGCATGGGACATCCAGTATATCGGGCGTCCCCACGACGACAGGATTCAATCAGGAGTGCGTGTCAGAGGTACCCTTAATTGGGGTGCCGACATCAGCTCCCTGGAGGGGATGCGCCAGGTAGACGATTTGTCTGGCGGCGACTATGACGACGCGGAGTTGACGTATATCCGCATCGCCCTGGATGGCATAAAGGGCACCGATGGAGCCATTACCCAGCTGCTAAAGGACAATATCAGGATTATCGTCCTGGACGCGAGCAGGTACGATGATGACCGGGCACCGGAAGCTGTTCAGGAGTTCCTTCGCGCATTGAGCACGGGCAGCCTGGATGCTCCCAAAACCGCCCTCGGGCACCGCATGGCCCAGCTCATTCCTCTCTGTGCCGCCCCCGCCCCCCTGCTCACCTTCCGCCCGGTAGCTATGGGACCGCATCTGGCCCATCTACCCGCGATGCTGTCGCAGAAACCGTACCTGGAGTGGTTCCTGACTCAGGCAACCGGGCGCGAGGTGGTCCTGGACGGCCAGCCGGACACTGACCTGAGCTGGTGGCACGATATCCAGGCCGGTGCGGGACAGGATGATTTTGATGTGGCGGTGCTGCCCTTCCCTATCATGCCCGGCGCATTCCGGCAGGTGCTTTTGGAGCTGGCCGACAGCATGGCGGGCCGGTATTGGGGGGCAAGGAAAGACGTCGTGGTCGTATGCGGCTCTGATGCACTGGGATGCAGCATGTGCTACTACCGGATTGAGCCGGTCATCACGACTCTGTCCGAGCCAAAGCCGCTGGGCGCTGGAGTGACGATTCATATTTTCTGCATCCCCGAGCCTGGTATGGAACGGAACGCGCCAGAAGGTATCCAGGCGCTGTTGGATGGTTTTGCAGCGGGGACCCCGGCGGGAATAGGTTTAGAACACCTGCCGGAGCGGACAGTTGATTTCGGCTGGCGCAGCGTTGTACTCACTTTGGCGAAACTGTATGCCGGAGCACTGGTGGCGGACGCCGCCGCGGATATGGGACAGCTCTCTGTGGCGTTCGACACAGCCATGGATGGCATCCAGGCGACAATGTTAGAGTTCATAGCCGCCGCCATCCACGCGACCATTTTTGACCGGGATGGCCGTGACGCGGGCGAGATGGCCCGTGACCTCCGCATTGATACTGGCATCGTACGGGACGTCCTGGATGGAAGTCGCGTGGAATGCAAAATGCTCATGAGCTCTTCCACTGTGTTCAAAGCAAATACAATTTAAGATAAGGAGAGAACCAATGAAACAGAGAATTAGGTTCGAGCTGGCTGTGCGACAGGAGCCGGCCCTTAGGGCGCTTCTGCAGGAAGTCCTTGACGGCCGAGTGTCCGATGTGCGGTATACCGCCCGGCCGGGGGTTGAGCCCTACAGGCCTGGTGTGCAGGTCTCATGTATCTTATCCGGAAGGCGTGCTGTGGTGGACGTTGCTTACACCGAGGATGCGTGCGATATGGGGACCCTGACCCAACTTGCTGTCGATGCCGTTAGAAGCATCGAGAAGCTGTTCGATAACTTCCCTGTGGCTGTCATCATCTGCGCCGGTGGCATCGAGGGGACAGATGCCGGCATTCTGCGGATGACGCTGCCTCCGGACAGAGATGGGTGGCTGGCGCACGCTGTCTTTATCAACACCATGCAGGGAGATACCGACATGGCAGTTGAAGTCCGCGATTTTATCACCTTCATGAAGGAGGGCACCATCGAGAAGAAGTCGCCTCTGTGGGATGCGCTCGTTTGCAGCAGCGGTTGCACGGAAGCCTATTTTGAGCTCCTGGAAGGCAGCCAAGAACAGATTGTGGGGACGATATGGGGTTGGAATCCCAAGCCAAAGAAGCTCTGCTATGACACGCTCCCCTATGTTCTTCAGAGACGTGAGGTCCTCGACAGGTTCCTTTCGGAGGCGGCCGGGAGGAAGATTGTTACCACCGGTATCAGGCGATACCCCGTAGACGAGCTGGGATGGTGCGCGGATGCTTCGGGTCTCGGAGACGACGGGACATATTATCAGATTGTGGTGAGGAAGACCATTCGCGCGGATGCTCTGGCCATACTCATCAGGGATGTGTTTGCCGCTGCTGCGAGGGAGGTCCTCCTGCCCCCGTGCCAAATAATCGTTATCTGCGGGAACGATGTTCTGGGCGTAGGGCGCTCGGACTCCGAAGTGCGGCCCGGAATCTGCGCTGCCGATGGGGGCATGAGCTCCTTCCTGGGGAATGACCGTGTCCGAGTGTTTTGCTCTGCCCAGGCTGGCCAGAGAAATGCGCCGGCCCCGATTCAGGAGGTGTTGGATTATTTGGGCGGTGTCGATATCGTTCCCGAAAAGGGGAGCATGTTGGAGCTTATGATGGACATCCCGGTTATTTGGGATATTCAAAAAAGAATTCGGGCCCGCGATATTGCTCATAGCGCGAACGCTCTCAAGGACGATAAGGACGGCCATGACCGCAGCTTCTTTAACGGGGTCAGAGACGGCTTCCACACATCAATGCTGCATTGGGAGATGGACATGCGGGTTGCTGCTGTATTTCAGATGTATCCCTCTGCCTCTGTGGATGCAATCGCCAAAGTAACCGGACTGAGTGAATATAATATCGTTATGCTACTGCGCGGAGGTGAAATTGACTACAGGCTGAGCCACCAAGCGGTGACGTGAGGAATGAGAGGGTACAAAGGCTCACGAAACGTATAGAGCGAGATGGTGACCTGGAAACGATGCTTTTGTGAGGCAGAAAGTGGAGGGGATGGCATCGGCTGAGGGGTGATGGCCCTAATTCATGACGCTCGATTGACTACTAAAAGGCGAGAAACAAAAGGACAGGAGATGGGTTTTATGGACGAGTTTCTTCAGATTTATGAAAAATACATTACCCGCCCTGGAGCGGACAAGCTCTTAGAATGGCTTCGGAGGTCAGACTTTTTCGTTGCCCCAGCCAGCACGCGCTTCCATCTTGCAAAGCCAGGCGGTTTGGTTGAACACAGCGTCCATGTGTACCGCAGGCTTCGCCGGCTTTACATCTCCGAGCTCAAGAACGGAGAAATGCCATCACAGGACGAGGAGGAAAAGATTGCTGTCGTTGGGCTGCTCCACGACATCTGTAAAGTTAATTTTTATGGGCTTCAAAAACGAAATCGCAAGAACGAGGCCGGGGTGTGGGAGCAGTACGATGCTTATTTTGTAGAGGATTCCCTCCCCTATGGTCATGGGGAGAAGTCTACCTACATAGTCTCATCGTTTATGAAGCTCTCCCGCGAGGAGGCTCTGGCAATCCGCTGGCATATGGGCTTCTCGGACGATAACTTCCGTGCCGGTGGATATTCTGTTGGGAACGCATTCGAGAAGTTCCCGCTGGCAGTTATCACCCACATGGCGGACCTGGAAGCCACGTATTTGGACGAAGTCGAGGGCTCGAAATAACCCAACTCGGTTCCAAAAAGCATACCTTCTGGAACATATAGAATCGAGCCGATTTACGCTCTTTTCTGCGTTCCAAAAAGTTGAAACGAATTTTTGGGGACGTTCCAGTTTTGAATATACCTTTTCGGAAGGTGAAAATGAGATGGATAATATAGTTTTCGGCTACGCCCGCGTATCTACCCGGGAGCAACACGTAGATAGACAGGTGATTAGGTTGCGAGAGTATGGCATCGCAGAGCGGAACATCATCGTAGACAAAGAATCCGGTAAGAATCTGGAGCGAGCTGGCTATCAGGCGCTCACTACGACGATGCTGCGACGCGGTGACACGCTGGTCATCACCAGCCTGGACCGCCTTAGCCGGAACAAGGCAGATATCCAGGCGGAGATGCAGAGACTGAATCAAGAGGGTATACGTCTCCGAATTCTGGACCTTCCGACCACCATGATGGAGTTCCCAGCTGGGCAGGAGTGGGTTTTCGAAATGATAAATAATGTACTCCTTGAAGTGATAGGAACGATGGCTCAGCAAGAGAGACTTACGATTCGAGAGCGGCAGCGCGAGGGAATCGCTGCCGCCAGGGCGCGAGGGGCCAACCTGGGGCGGCCACGGGTCTCACTGCCGGATAATTGGGATGATGCAATTCATCGGTGGCGGAATGGCGAGATTTCTGCCGTAACAGCCATGGAGATAACAGGAATAAAGAAATCGTCTTTCTACCGGCTTGTCAAGGGCGCATAATAAAGGGGGACCATCCATTTGTTGGATGGTCCCCCTATATTATGAAATCATATCATTTCGCCAGCTCCATAAATGCCGGCCTGAACCGCTTTAGAATCCGTGCAGCAACGATATTGATTTTTTCATCGTCGCTCAGGTCGATTAAGGGAGATGTGTCCAGATTCGCCACGGCGTACTTAGGTCCATCTTGGTCGGAAATCACCACGTGTCCCTGCTCATCCGCAACTCGGGCAACTGCGGCAAAATCCTGGTCAGCCTCAGTGAGGGAGACGGTCGTGTTGTTGCTTGCCATTTCAATCACCATCCTACGGGGATTTCCTCTTATACCTGTTTCGACTCCTGGCAGCCAAAAGGAACGCCTTCTCCATTGCCGGCGTCAGTTCCGGCGAGCCTTTATCAAAGACAATGGGTTTTTCCTTCGCCGCTTCAATTTCTGCAATCTGTTCTTTTCTAAGTTTCGTTCCCTTTTTATATGTCATAACCGTCATAATAGAGTCTCCCCCGCCGCTGCATCCAGTCTAGCCGAGATAATTCTTAAGCTATCCTTACGCTCAGTATACACGGCAAACAGAATTTCATGAACGAGACCAATCGTATTGCACCTATCCTCATCTATTCTATGTTCATAATTGTAGTATAACACTTTTCATGCCTCCGCACAAGTGGAACCCCCTTATAGGACACGACGACAGCATTTAAAAATGTTGTACAGTACTGAATCTCACATCCGAGATGTGATTTCCAACACACGTGTTCCGCTTTGTATGATTATTCCTGAAACAAGCGAAATTGCTTATTTTTATAATTTTTTAACGAAAACAAATTCGAATTAGATTTCAGTGAATTTCGTGTGCGAAATGCCTCTACCGGCCTTGAAAATCCATCCTGACCCCTTCGATTCGCCCAAATTCACCCCTTTTCGCCTAATCTAACGTCCAAATCAGACTTTTAGGCGAAGAGGGGATTTGTATGTTTTATGCGTT
>CANRHK010000061.1 GCA_947630395.1 uncultured Oscillospiraceae bacterium | reverse complement strand
CCCTCGTAGTTAGAGTTGGGGTAGCCGTAGTAGGCCCAGAGGAAGGCGCAGATCTTCATCTCCTCCCCGGCGGGGGAGATGGTGGTAAAGCCCTCCGGGGTGATGCGCACGATCTCCCGGGGGCCCAGGCTGTAGGCGTCGCGGTAGCCCAGCTTCTGGTAGGCGAAGGACTCGAAGGACACGCAGCAGCCATCATCGTTCTGCCCAATCAGCACGGGCAGGCGGCCCAGCTTGTCCCGGGCGGCGATGATCTCCCCCTGCCCGGTGAGAATCAGCAGGGTCAGAGAGCCCTCGATCAGGTCCTGGGCGTTCAGGATGCCCTCCACCAGGGTGCTCTTCTGGTTGATCAGGGCCGCCGCCAGCTCGGTGGCGTTGACCTTGCCGGAGCTCATGGCCATAAACTGGGTGCCGCCCTGGGCGAAGTGGCGCTCCACCAGCTCGCTGGCGTTGTTGATGATGCCCACGGTGGTGATGCCGTACACCCCCAGGTGGGAGCGCACCATCAAAGGCTGGGGGTCCGTGTCGCTGATGCAGCCGATGCCGGAGCAGCCGTGGAATTTCTGGATGTCCCCCTCGAACTTGGTGCGGAAGGGGGTGTTCTCGATGGAATGAATCTGGCGCTGGAAGCCGTCAGCGCTGTCGTGGATGATCATGCCGCCCCGGCGGGTGCCCAGGTGAGAGTGGTAGTCCACTCCGAAGAAGATATCCAGGGTCACGTCCCGCCGGGAGACGGCGCCGAAAAAGCCGCCCATGGGTTACTCCCCGAACACCCGGCGCATCATCTCCTGGTACGCCTCCTCCACGTTGCCCAGATCCCGGCGGAAGCGGTCCTTATCCAGCTTCTCCCCCGTCTTCATATCCCAAAAGCGGCAGGTGTCGGGGCTGATCTCGTCGGCCAGGACGATGGTGCCGTCGGGCAGGCGGCCGAACTCCAGCTTGAAGTCGATCAGCCGCACGCCGCAGCCGGCGAAGAAGTCCGTCAGGACCTCGTTGACCTTCAGGGCCATGGACTTGATGGTGGCGATCTCCTCCTTGGTGGCCAGCTTCAGGGCCAGGGCGTGGGAGGTGTTCAACAGGGGGTCGTGGAGGTCGTCGTTCTTGTAGGAGAACTCAAAGGTGGGCTCGTCGAAGACAATGCCCTCCTCCACGCCGTAGCGGCTGGCGAAGTGGCCGGCGGACACGTTGCGGATGATGACCTCCAGGGGGACGATCTGGACCTTCTTCACCACGGTCTCCCTGTCGCTGAGCTGCTCCACGAAGTGGGTGGGCACGCCGGCATCGGCCAGCTTCTTCATCAGGAAGTTGCTCATCTGGTTGTTGACGGCGCCCTTGCCCCGGATGGTGCCCTTCTTGGCGCCGTCAAAGGCGGTGGCGTCATCCTTGTAGGAGACGATGACTAGGCCGGGGTCGTCGGTGGCGTAGACCTTCTTGGCCTTGCCCTCGTAGAGCTGTACGGTTTTTTCCATAGTGCGGTGACCTCCGAAATGAATAATATAGTCGGGCTTTTGTGGATGGATGGATTATTTGCCGGCCCGCTCCGCCTGGAGAGCGGCGTCGGCGGCGAGGACTTTTTCCGCGCCGGCGCGGCGCTTTTCGTCCAGCTTCCGGGCGAGATCGGCGTCCTCCACCGCCAGGATCTGGATGGAAAGCAGCGCGGCATTGACGGCCCCGTCGATGGCGACAGTGGCCACCGGAATCCCGGAGGGCATCTGCACCGTGGAGAGCAGGGCGTCAACGCCGTCTAAATTGGTGGATTTCAGGGGCAGCCCGATGACGGGCAGGGTGGTAGCGGCGGCCACGGCCCCCGCCAGATGGGCCGCCATGCCGGCGGCGGCGATGATAACGCCGAAGCCGTTCTCCCGGGCGGTCCCGGCAAAGCGGCGGACCTCCAGGGGCGTGCGGTGGGCGGACCAGACGTGGACCTCGCAGGGTACGCCGAAGCTGTCCAGGGTGTCCGCAGCCTTGCGGACGGTGGGCAGATCGCTGGCGCTGCCCATGATCAGGGCGACTTTTTTCATAGGAACTCCTTTCCTGATAGGGCCTGTCCTCTCCCGAAAGGCAGAGGCAGGCGCGCGGAAAATCGGGTACTGCGGAATTTGAGGCACGGGAATCATCGCTCTCTTTGCGCGCCCCTTCTCCCAGAAAAGCGTATCATGTTCCCAACAAAAGCGCAAGATGGCATATTAGATGAATTCCATACGCTTTTGTATGTTTTCCTCTATGAACTTTGGTAAATAACGGGTAAAACGCAACAGTTTGTGTATGATAACCGGCACGGTCTCCCGGCGGAGGGCCGCTTTTCAACAGACGGAGGCGGAGGGCGCTCCCCGCTCGGGGAGCGCCCTCCGCCCGTTTCTTCTGTATTCGGCCGTGTGAAGGGCGGTTACGCCTCCACCCGGAAGGTGAGGCCAGCCTCCCCGGCGTCCACCACCACGCTTTGTCCGTCGCTGACCTGCCCGCGAATCAGCATGGCCGCCAGCTCGGTCTCCACGTGCTTCTGGAGGTACCGTTTCACCGGCCGTGCGCCGTAGGCGGGGGTGTAGCTGGCCCGGGCGATGAAGCGCCGGGCCCCGCCGGTGAGGCGCAGGCCGATGTCCCGATCCTCCAGGCGGCGTACCAGTCCCGCCATGGCGATGTCGATGATGCCGCCGATCTGGTCCTCCGTCAGGGGGCTGAACACCACAATGTCGTCCACCCGGTTGATGAACTCGGGCCGGAAGTACTGGTTCAGCTCACCGCGCACCCGCTCCTTCACCTCGGGGGCCACCGTCCCGTCGGGGCGGATGGACTCGGTGAGGTAGCCGCTGCCGATATTGCTGGTCATGATGACGATAGTATTTTTGAAGTCCACCGTCCGGCCCTGGTTGTCCGTCAGCCGCCCGTCGTCCAGGAGCTGGAGCAGGATGTTGAACACATCCGGGTGGGCCTTCTCGATCTCGTCGAACAGAATCACGCTGTAGGGCCGCCGCCGGACCGCCTCGGTGAGCTGTCCGCCCTCGTCGTAGCCCACGTATCCTGGAGGCGCGCCCACCAGGCGGGAGACGCTGTGCTTCTCCATGTACTCCGACATGTCGATGCGCACCATGTTCCGCTCGTCGTCAAAGAGGGCCTGGGCCAATGTCTTGGCCAGCTCCGTCTTGCCCACGCCGGTGGGCCCCAGGAAGATGAAGGACCCAATGGGCCGCTTCTCGTCCTTCAGCCCGGCGCGGCCCCGGAGAATGGCCTCGCTGACAGCGGTGACCGCCTCGTCCTGGCCGATGACCCGGCGATGCAGGATCTCCGGCAGGCGCAGCAGCTTCTCCTTCTCGCTCTCCACCAGCTTACTCACTGGGATGCCGGTCCACTTGCTGACCACCTCGGCGATCTCCTCCTCGCCCACTTCCTCCTTGAGGAGCCGATCCTCCTGGGAGGACTCCGTCCGCCGGCGCTCGGCCTCCAGCTGCTTCTCCAGCCCCGGCAGGACGCCGAACTTCAATTCCGCCATCTTTGCCAGGTCGTAGTTCCGCTCGGCCTCCTCCATCTGGTGGTGGGTGTCCTCGATCTCCTGCTTCAACCGCTTGACGCCGGCGATGGACTGCTTCTCGGTCTCCCACTGGGCCCGCATGGCGTCGTTTTTCGCTTTCAGCTCCGCCAGCTCGCTGTCGATGTGGGCCATGCGGTTCTTGGAGCCCGCGTCCTCCTCCTTGCTCAGGGCCTGCTTCTCGATCTCCAGCTGCATAATCTTCCGGCTGATCTCGTCCAGTTCCGCCGGCAGGCTGTCAATCTCCATGCGGATCTTGCTGGCCGCCTCGTCCATCAAATCAATGGCCTTGTCCGGCAGGAACCGGTCGGTGATGTACCGGTCCGACAGGGTGGCGCAGGCGATGAGGGCGCTGTCCGTAATCCGCACGCCGTGATGGATCTCGAACCGCTCCTTCAAACCGCGCAGGATGGAGATGGTGTCCTCCACCGTGGGCTGGTCGATGAGCACCTTCTGGAACCGGCGCTCCAGGGCGGCGTCCTTCTCGATGTACTTCCGGTACTCGTCCAGGGTGGTAGCGCCGATGCAGTGGAGCTCGCCCCGGGCCAGCTTGGGCTTCAGGAGGTTGCCCGCGTCCATGCTGCCCTCGGTGCGGCCCGCGCCCACGATGTTGTGGAGCTCGTCGATGAAGAGCAAAATCCGGCCGTCGCTCTTTTCAATCTCATTGAGCACGGCTTTCAGCCGCTCCTCAAACTCGCCCCGGTACTTGGCCCCCGCGATCAGGGCCCCCATGTCCAGGGCGAAGATGGTCTTGTCCTTCAAGCCCTCCGGCACGTCGCCGCTCAGAATCCGCTGGGCCAGGCCCTCCACCACGGCGGTCTTGCCCACGCCGGGCTCGCCGATGAGCACCGGGTTGTTCTTGGTCTTCCGGGAGAGGATCTGGATGGTGTGGCGGATCTCCGCATCCCGGCCGATGACCGGGTCCAGCTTGCCCTGCCGGGCCATCTCCACCAGATCCCGGCCGTATTTGGCCAGGGCCTCGTAGCTGTCCTCCGGGTTCTGGCTGGTGACACGCTGGCTGCCCCGCACCTTGGTCAGGGCCTGGAGCAGCTTCTCCTTGTCAATGCCGTACTGCCGGAAAATCCTGGCGCTGGGGGTTCCGTTCTCCCCCGCCAGGGCCAGATACAGGTGCTCCACGGACACGTATTCATCCTTGAACTGCTGGGCGATCTGGTCCGCCGCCGTCAGCAGCTGGCTGAACCGCCGGCTCATGTAGAGCTGGTCCACGCCGCTGCCGGTGACCTTGGGCAGCTTGTCGATCTCCCGCTGGACCTCCCGGGCCAGGGTCTCCACGTCCAACCCCATGTAGGTCAGCAGCCGGGGCACCAGGCCGTCCCTCTGCCGCAGCAGGGCCAGGTGGAGGTGCTCCCCCTCCAATTGCTGCTGCCCGTTCTCTATGGCGATGCTCTGGCAATCCGCCACCGCCGCCTGGGCGTTCTGGGTGTATTTCTCAAAATCCATACTGTTTGCCTCCTTCTCGGCGCGCGGGGCCCACGGGCCCCGCCCTCTGATTCTTTTCATTTGAGATTGTACACCTGTTCGCGAAAAAAGTAAATAGAAAAATTAGCACTCTCGTGTATAGAGTGCTAATTTTCTGTGAACGAACTGTGAACTTTTGGGGAGGTCCCTTACTCCTCCTCTTTCAGGTGGATCTTCCAGCCCGTGAGGCCGGCGAAGGTGGTGGTGGCGGTGGGGGTCAGGCCCTCCACCACGCCGGTGTGGGTGAGGACGGTGTAGTGCTTGAAGCAGACGGGGGCGAAGGGCGCGGCTGTCTGGAGGTGGGCCATCAGCTGCCGGGCGGCGGCATTTCTGTCCCCGGCGGCGGCAAAGGCCGCCAGCTGGGCGTCCGTGTCCTCGCCGGCGTACTTGCCGTAGTTGAGAGCGCCTTCGGTGCCGGCCAGGTCCGTGATATCCCAGTCGGCGGTGAGGCGCACCTCGCCGAAGTAGAGGTCGAAGTTCCCGGCTCCCAGGGCCGCCAGATAGTCCTCCCAGGGAAGGGTCTGGACAGTGATCTTCCAGTCCAGCAGGGTCAAACTGTCCGCGATATACCGGGCGCTGGTCACCCGGAAGCTATCCTCCTGGTTGACGAGAAGGATCAGCTCCTTGGTCTCGCCGGTGTCCTGGCCCGCGGCCCGGAGAGCCGACAGGGTCGCCTCCTTGTCGTAGGTCTTCTCCAGATCCTTCGGATAGAGGGCCGAGAGGGGGGAGATGGGGAACTGGGCCGCCAGGGCGAGGCCCGCCAGCTGGGCGTCCACCAGAGTCTCCCGGGGGATGCCGCCGCTGAAAGCGGCGCGCAGCGCCGGGCCGGCAAAGAGCCGCCCCTCCGCCGTGTTGAAGCCGATGTACTGCAAAATGGCGGTGGGCCGGTTGGTCCTCTGGGCCTGGCCGGTGACGGAGGCCAGATCGTCGGTGGGGTCCACGGTCAGGAGTCCCACCTGCCGGCTGGAGAAGAGGTACATGGCCGTATCCTTGTCCTTGGCGTGGACCAGGGGGATGGTGTCCACCGGCAGGGCGCCGCCCTGCCACCAGCTCTCATTGGCCTGGAGATGGCTGCCGTCGCCGCCGGTGACGAGGACATAAGGGCCTGTCCCGGTGGGCGCCTGGGAATTCTCCGTGCCACGCTTGACAATGGGGATATCCAGCAGCGCGGGGAGGCCCCTGTCCGGCGTCCGGAGAGTGAGCACCACCTGCCCCGCGCGATTGGCTGTCACGGAGGCCACGTTCCGCAGGCGGTAGCCGTACCGATCCGACTGCGCGGCCCGCTGGAGGGTGGCCACCACGTCCCGGGCGGTGAGGGCGCTGCCGTCCTGGAAGGTCACGCCGCCCCGGAGGGTCAGGGTGCAGGCGAGGCCGCTCTCGTCCCAGCTGTAGCTCTCGCACAGCAGGGGCTGCGGCTCAAAATTCCCGTCCAGCTGAAAGAGCGGCTCATAGAGCAACGCGGCCACATCCTGCTCGATCCCCTCGCCGCAGGTGATGGGGTTCAGGGTGCCGCTCTTGTGGTAGGCCATGGTGAAGGACTCCGGGTACTCCGGGCCGGAGTCCTCCGGCGTATCCGGCTGATCCGGATCGGTGGGGATGCCCTGCTGGTAGTCCTGTCCGCCGGTGTTGGGGGCCTCAGTGGTTCCGCAGGCGGTGAACAGCAGAAGGGACGTCAGCAGCAGCGCCGCCAGCCGCCTCACGCCCGCGCCTCCCGGCGCAGGCCGATGATCGCCCCCTGGACGCCCCGCTTATCGCCCACCTTCCGGTGGCTCCAGTACAGATCCTGCCGGCAGGCGGTACAGGTGGGACAGACGTCGATGCGGGCGGGGTTCACCCCCGCCTCCCGCAGCCGCCAGGCGTTGATGCCTTTCAGATCCACGGCCCACTTCTGCCCTCTGGGCGTGATGTATGTCTCAGCGCCGCCGCCGAAGGCGGCGCGCATGGCGTCGGGCACGTCGTCATGGGTCTCGAAGCAGCAGGGGCCGATGCCGGCGCCGATGGCAACACGGATGTTCTCCGGCCGGGCGCCGAAGATACGGCCCATCTCCCCCACCGTCTTGGCGGGGAGGTCCAGGGCAGTGCTCCGCCAACCGGCGTGGACCGCGCCGATGGACCCGCTCACCGGGTCGTGGAGCAGGAGGATGATGCAGTCGGCGGCGAACACCATCAGGCTGAGGCCCGGCTCGTTGGTCACCAGGGCGTCGGCGGTGTAATCTGTGGGGCGCAGCAGGCCCTTGCCGGCGTCAGCCGCCGTCACGCGGCGGACCGTGGCCTCGTGGACCTGTCTGGAGAGCACCAGGTGCTCCATATCCGTGCCCACCGCCGCGCAGAAGCGGCGGTAGTTCTCCCGGACCTTGGCCGGGTCATCGGGGTTGGGGCCGCCGCCCCGGAAGTTCAGGGATGTGCAGCATCCCTCGCTGACGCCGCCCAGGCGGGTGGAGAAACCGTGGAGGATGGCGCCGTCCGCCAGGACGGTGGAGGTGTGATACAGGACACCGTTTGTGTTTTGTTCGACAAAAGGCATAGATGGCTCCTTCATATTGGGGGCCTGCCGGCCCCCGGCCTGTTTTCCCCTGCCGGGGAAGCGGGGGATGTGGGGCTTCCAGCCCCACGCCCCAGCCTACTTTTCCCCCGCGGGAAAAGCACCCCGGGGTGCCGGCAGCACCAACAAAGAGATAAAGAGGTGGGAGGGGCCGGAGGCCCCTCCTGATTAAGCGTTCCTCCCGCAGCAGTGCTTGTACTTCTTCCCGCTGCCGCAGGGACAGGGGTCGTTCCGACCCACCTTCTGCACCCGGCGGGGCTGCTTCTTCACAGTCCCGTCGCCGCGCCCCTCCGTAATACCGGAAGCCACCCGCTCCCGCTTGACCTCCTCGTCCTTCTTCAGCCGCACGGAGTACAGCCGCCGGATGGTCTCCTCCTGGATGGCGGCGATCATTTCCTCGAACATATGCAGGCTCTCCTGCTTGTATGCGTCCACCGGGTTGGTCTGCGCATACGCCCGCAGGCGGATGCCCTGCCGCAGATCGTCCATGGCATCAATGTGGTCCATCCAGTACTCGTCCACTACCCGCAGCATGATCACCCGCTCCAGCTCCCGCATGATGGGCGGCGTGACCTCCTTCTCCTTGGCGGCGTAGACCTCCATGGCCTTGTCGGTAAAGAGCTTGATAAACTCCTCCGCGCTGGTCCTGGCCGCCTCCTCCGGCGTCAGCTTGACGCTGTACTTGGGGAAGTATGTCCCCTCCAGGGACGCCAGCATGGTCTTGTAGGCGTCGTTGTCAACGTGCTTGTGCTCCCCAAAAGCCAGCTCCACCGTAGAGGTGATGGTGGAGGAGATCATGCCGGCAATGACGTCCCTGATATCCATGCCGTCCAGCACCTGCTTGCGCTGGCCGTAGATGATCTCACGCTGCTTGTTCATCACGTCGTCGTACTCCAGGGTGCTCTTGCGGGCCTGGAAGTTCCGGGACTCCATGCTGGTCTGGGCGTTCTCGATGGACTTGGTGAGCATCTTGTTCTCAATGGGCATGTCCTCGTCGATATCCAGCCGGTCCATCAGACTGGTAAGGCGCTCCCCGCCGAAGAGGCGCATCAAATCATCGTCCAGACTGAGGTAGAACCGCGTCTCGCCGGGGTCGCCCTGGCGGCCGGAACGGCCGCGGAGCTGGTTGTCAATACGGCGGGAGTCGTGGCGCTCGGTGCCCACAATGAAGAGTCCTCCGGCGGCGCGGACCTTGTCCGCCTCCCCCGCGATCTCCGCCTTGTGCTTGGCCATACTGTCGGCAAACATCTGCCGGGCGGCGAGGATCTCCTCGTTGTCCGTGTCGGCGTAGCCCGTGGCCTCGGCGATGACCTCGTCGCTGAGGCCCGCCTTGCGCAGGTCGTTCATAGCCATGTACTCGGCGTTACCGCCCAGCATGATATCGGTGCCGCGGCCCGCCATGTTGGTGGCTACGGTCACCGCCCCCAGCTTGCCGGCCTGGGCCACAATCTCCGCCTCGCGCTCATGGTTCTTGGCGTTCAGCAGGTTGTGCTTGATGCCCGCCTTCTGCAGGAGCTTGGAGAGCTTCTCGTTCTTCTCAATGGACACTGTGCCCACCAGCACCGGCTGGCCCTTGGCGTGGCAGGCCTTGATCTGGTCGATGACCGCCCGGTACTTGGCCGCCTCGGTCTTGTACACCACGTCGTGGTGGTCCACACGGGCCAGGGGCTTGTTGGTGGGGATCTCGATGATATCCAGCTTGTAGATAGTGCCGAACTCCTCCTCCTCGGTCAGCGCCGTACCGGTCATGCCGGACAGCTTGGTGTACATGCGGAAGTAGTTTTGGAAGGTGATGGTGGCCAGGGTCTTGCTCTCCCGCTCCACCTTCACCCGCTCCTTGGCCTCGATGGCCTGGTGCAGGCCCTCGTTGTAGCGGCGGCCGAACATGAGGCGGCCGGTGAACTCGTCCACGATGATGACCTGACCGTCCTTGAGGACGTAGTCAATATCCCGCTTCATGACGCCGTGGGCCTTGATGGCCTGGTTGACGTGGTGGGCCAGGGTGGCGTTCTCCGGGTCGGACAGGTTCTCAATGTGGAAGAACTCCTCCGCCTTCTTGATGCCCCGGGCGGTGAGGGTGGCGGTGCGGGCCTTCTCGTCCACCACGTAGTCCGCGTCCAGGTTGACGTCCTCCTCCGCCTTGTCGTCAGTCTCGGCAATGACCAGCTTCTTCATGGGCCGCACCAGCATCTCGGCCATGTCGTAGAGCTGGGTGGACTTCTCCCCCATGCCGGAGATGATGAGGGGGGTGCGGGCCTCGTCGATGAGGATGGAGTCCACCTCGTCCACGATGGCGAAGTTGTGGCCCCGCTGCACCAGCTCACTGGAGTAGAGGGCCATGTTGTCCCGCAGGTAATCGAAGCCCATCTCGTTGTTGGTGCCGTAGGTAATGTCGGCGGCATAGGCGGCCTGCCGCTCGGCCTTGCTGAGTCCGTGGACGATGAGGCCCACGGAGAGGCCCAGGAAGCGGTGGACCTTGCCCATCCACTCGCTGTCGCGCTTGGCCAGATAGTCGTTGACCGTGACGATGTGGACGCCGTTGCCGGTGAGGGCGTTCAGGTAGGCCGGCAGGGTGGCCACCAGGGTCTTGCCTTCACCGGTTTTCATCTCGGCGATGCGGCCCTGGTGCAGCACCACGCCGCCCACCAGCTGGACCCGGTAGGGCCGCATGCCCAGCACTCGGACGGAGGCCTCCCGCACGGTGGCGAAGGCCTCGGGCAGGATGTCGTCCAAGGTCTCGCCCTGGGCCAGCCGCTGCTTGAACTCCGCCGTCTTGGCGGTGAGCTGGGCGTCGGTGAGCTTCTGATACTGGGGCTCAAGGGCCTCGACCTTGTCCACGATGGGATAGATCTGCTTCAGCTCCCGATCGCTGTAGGTGCCAAATAATTTTGTAATCAAACCCATGGATACAATACCTCTTTCGTGGGAAGTGACACACATAACAATACAGGATATAGTATACCACAGATTTTGGGTTTTGCAATGGGGAAAAACCGCGGGGCTTTCGTTTGTCCGGCGCAGGGTCAATTAACGCGTTAACAAAGTGTGAACAAATACTCAAAAATCAGCGGGTAACACTCACACTGTACCCCATAAAATGATTCACATCCGTGCCATACACATGGTTCGACGGTCAATTGTGGGTCTTGGTAGGCCTTTGTATGAACCTTTTTGACCAACATAGGGGTCATTGTTTACAGATTGTTTACTCATTAATCAACCCTGTTGTCCGGCGAAACAGGTCTTGACGAACGAGAAAATATGTGCTATAGTGGGGACGTTGCAGTGCTGTGCTAGTGTAGCTCAGTCGGTAGAGCAGCTGATTCGTAATTGGAAAGTCAACAGGCAGGGAAAACGCCGGAAAGCCTTGAAAACAGCGGCTTTCCCCGGTAAAGGTTAGCTCGAAATCCGGCTTTTGTGTCTTATTTGTGTCTTACTTCACGAAAAACAGGCTTTTTTGCCTTATATGCTGGTGTAGCTCAGTCGGTAGAGCGACGCACTCGTAATGCGTAGGTCGCCGGTTCGAATCCGGCCCCCAGCTCCAAGCCCCGCTGTTTTTCGGCGGGGTTTTTATTGTGCCTATATCCCATTGGCTCCCGGTGGCTCCCATCTCGGTTACATCCGCAGGCTTCTCCGGGTCGGTTGCCATGAACGAGTGAAATATTCCGCAATCAGTTTCCTGGTAGCCGTAGTGGAGTTCCACTTGATACTTCTCACGCACCATGTTCAGCCCTCCTCACCACGTCCGGCGCAGGCCGGCGGCGGGCATCGGCGCGACACCGATGTAACCCATCTCGGAGCAATCCGGCGCATCGTGATTGTAGACGTAGGCCAGGACCTCCTGGTCCTTGATGCCCTCGTGGTCCATCGGCCACTCCTCGTCGTAGTCGCTGACGTAGAGGTAGCAATCCATCTTGCCGAACTCGGTGTAGCTCCGCACGACGACGTAGACCAGCGCGTTGTGCTCGGCCTCGAACTGCCGGAT
>CANRHK010000060.1 GCA_947630395.1 uncultured Oscillospiraceae bacterium | reverse complement strand
ATGCCCAGCTGGAGCGCTATGTGGTGGAGGAAAAGGCGTACTTCGCCCCCATCTGCCGCACCATGAGCTGCTACGGCTTCAACAAGGGTACCGTTGACGAATCCACCATTACCGTGGGTCGCTCCAAGTACCTGTACTGGAGCCAGATCGACTATACCGACACGAGCCTGCGGGATACCCGCCCCCTGTTGATCTGCAACGACCGTGTCTTTGGCCAGTTCGACCCGCTGACCTGTGACGGTACCCACAGAGTCCTGGCCAACACCAATGTGAAGATGCTGGAGCTGGATGACGACGACAATATCGTGACAAATCGCGCCCTGGCGTATCAGTACAGCATCGGCGACGGCAATTCCACCTTCTACTTCATCCTCCGCGACAACATCGGGTTCTATACCGCCATCAACGGCGAGCTGGTGGATACCGGCGAGCGGGTAGGGGCGGAGGACGTAATCTTCACCTACAACCGCCTCCGCACCCCGGACTCCGTCCCCGGACACCAGGTCTATGACAACTACGCGTGCATCTCCGATGTGAGCGCCGTCACGGATCTGTCCGAGCTGGAGAATACGAAGGATGCCCAGAGCGGCAAGTCGGTGAAGGAGGTCCTGGAGGCCGAGCTGCCCGCGCCGATCTCGGAGCTGGTGGACTCCAAGGACGCCGTTGACAACGCCGCTGGAAAGTACGAGGTTGTCAAGGTCACCACCAATACCCCCTTCCCCCAGATCCTCAATTTCCTGTGCGATTATTGCTCCGGAATTGTGAGCAAGAAGCAGGTGGAGTCCATCAACACAGCCGAGCTGCTGGCCGGGTATGATCCCACCACCGACCTCCGCTATGGCGACGCGCAGTTCCTGATGGAGGGCTCTGGCAAGGAGAACACCCTGTGGTGCAGCGGCCCCTACGTCATCAAGTCCATGAACGACTATGAGGCCGTCTGCGAGCGGAATCCGGCGTTCATGCCCGGCACGGATATGGCCGCCCGGATCAAGAACGTCACCCTGAAGTACATCGCCGACCAGGACGCCGCCATCTCCGCCCTCCGCAACGGTGAAATCGACGTGACCGACAACGTGCCCGCCAACCAGGTGCAGGTCGTGGAGGGAGACGACAGCCTCGGCCTCGTCTCCGCGCTCATCAATGGCTGCATTCAGATGAAGTTCAATCTGGATGAGGACCATATCACCAGCGACGAGAACATTCGCAAGGCGATCCTCTACGCTATCGACCAGGACGAGGTCGTGGCGGTGAAAAATGGCTTGGGCGGCAAGTGCTATACCGCGATGACCATGTTGAAGAACGATAACGATCTAATCCCCGACCCCCAAAAGGTCAAGGAATGCCTGGATAACTACTATGCTTCCGCTAAATGATCTTTCTCCCGGAGGGAAACTGGGGTAAAAAGGCGGCTCTATCGCTGCCGGGACGCTTCTCGCACGGCGGGGGAGGGATGTCCCTCCCCCGTTTGCGCGGAGCGGCGTATGCATCCTTTTTATTGAAAGAAAAAGGATCAAAAGAACATTTATATCCCGGCCAAGGCGTTGCGATGCCGGCATTTTCCGCACGGTCACGAGGAACTCCTATAATGAACTGGAAAGGACGAACGGGATGGAATTTAACAGCAGGCTGGCAAAAGAACTGTGCGAGCTGTACGGCCCCACTGGCCGTGAGCGCCAGGTAGCGGCGTATATCCAAGCAGCCATTTCCGGATATGTGGACGAGATCTGGACCGACAATATGGGAAACCTGATCGCCCACAAAAAGGGGCCGGGGAAGCGGGTGGTCCTCTCCGCCCATATGGATCAGCTGGGACTGATGCTCAAAACCATAGATGAGAAGGGGTTCGGCCGCGTTGGCGCCCTGGGCAGCATCAAAGCCTACAATCTGATCGATTCCCGCGTGCAGACAGAGAGCGGCGTGCAGGGCGTCATGATCTGTGAAAAAAAGGAGGACATGAGCAAACTGACGCACCACGACCTGTATATCGACTTTGCCGTCCTGTCGCCTGAGCGGGTGCGGGAGCTGGTCCATGTGGGCGAAGTGCTCATTACCAAATCGGAATACTACGAGAATGAGGACTGCGTGATGATGCAGTGCCTGGACGACCGGATCGGGTGCATGATTCTCGTTGACAGCATTCTCCAAAATGTCCGCAACACAAATGATATGTACTATGTGTTCAGCGTCCAGGAGGAGATCGGATGCTTTGGAGCGATGACCTCCACCTTTGCGCTGAATCCGGATTTGTTTATCACATTTGATGTCGCCTGTACCGGGGATGAGCTGCGGGGGATCCGCACGGATATAGCGCTGGGCCGCGGGGCCGGCATCAAGGCTATGGACGCGTTTATGATTGTCAACAAGCAGGTCGTGGACCTGCTGATCGGCATTGCGGCAGAAAATCAGATCCGCTGCCAGGTGGAAGTCAGCGAAAACGGCGGTACCGATGCCCATACCGCCCAGCTGGTGCGGGGCGGAATCCGGGCCGGCGCGATTACAATTCCCACCCGGAATATCCACTCCAGGGACGAAATTATCTGCAAGCGGGATATTTTGGACTGCATCAGGATGGCGATGGCGCTGGAGACAGTCCAGCTGGATCCCGGCTGGTAATCTATCGTGACCGTGGGGAAAATGCCGGTATCCCAGCGGGTTGGCAACGGTATAAAAGTTCTTTTTGCTCCTTTTTCTTTCAAGAAAAGGGATGAAGACAGGAGGCTCACTGCGTGATGAATCTTTTGGAACTGCGGGAAATGCTCTCCTGCTTCCCTAAAGCCCCTCTAGCGCTGCATCCCACGCCGCTGCACCGCCTGTACCGTGCAGAGGAGGCGCTGGGATACGGACCGCTCTGGATTAAGCGGGACGACCTCAACGGGATCGGGATCGGCGGGAATAAGGTGAGAAATCTGGAGTACCTGCTGGGGGATGCCGTTTCCCAAGGCAGACGGACCGTTCTGGTATCCGGTATGGAGCAGTCCAATCTCTGCGCCCTCTGCGCCGCGTGCTGCCGCCGCCTCGGCCTCGACTGCGCCATTGTCCACAACGGCGCCAGACCGGATCGCCCAGAGGGAAACGCGCTGCTGAATGACATCCTGGGTGCGGAGGAGATATATCTGGGGCCTGTTGACGAGGCGGAGAGAAGCAAACGCGTGGAAACCCTGGCCCTAGAGGCGGAGAGGCAGGGCCGGGCGCCCTATGTCATCCGCAACGGCGCCTCCACCGCCATCGGCGCGTTGGGGTATGTGGAGGCCGCCGCAGAGCTCGCGGAACAGATCGCGGCGGACAGCGCCCTCTCCGTCCTGCAAACGGTGTGTGTCCCCGTGGGAAACGGCGGCCTGGCCGCCGGCCTTGTGTACGGGACGGCGCTGCTGGGGCGGCCGTTCCGCCTGGAGCTGATCTCTGTGGAGCATGAGCTGGCACCCATGAGAAGGAACCTTCTGGCGCTCCTGGCGGATCTGGAGCGGCTGTGCGGCGTCCGGATGCCCTATACGCTGGAGGAGACGGCGGCGCTGCGTGACGCGTACAGATTCGGCGGCTGGGGGATAATAGACCCGGCGGTGGAGAAGTTCTGCCTCTGGTTTGCGCGGACGGAGGGCATTTTTGTGGAAAAGGTCTATACGGGGAAAGCACTCTACGGCGTCTGCGATATGGTGGAGCGGGGCCTCTTTTCCGGCGGGGTGTGCTATCTCCACTCTGGGGGGATAGGCGCGCTGTTCAGCCAGTACCGGTAGGGGCGGCTCCACACGATGATCTTGCGGAGGATTCCTATTGCCGGCCCTCCCGCAGTATGGACAGGGCTTCCGATGGGATCCGTATCAAAAGGAGAGGAAGCTATGAAGCAACTGGAAGCATTTCCGCGCATTCCCCTGGCAATTCTGCCAACGCCCATCTACCGGCTGGAGAGTATCAGCCGCAGATACGGCAGAAATATCTATATTAAGCGGGACGATATGACGGGAATTGCGCTGGGGGGCAACAAAGTTCGGAAGCTGGAGTTCCTGCTGGCCGACGCAAAGGCCAAGGGCGCCGACGTGGTGCTTACGGCCGGCGGACCCCAGTCCAACCACGCGATGTTGACCGCCGCCTGCGCGGGCAAGCTGGGCATGAAAAGTATTCTGGTGCTGAAAAAGCGCGGGGAACTTGCAGGCGGCAATCTGATTTTGGACCAAATCTACCATGCGGATGTCCGGTTTGTGGACACGGATATCTACGATGACGTATACACCGAGATGGAGCGGATCATGGCGGAGCTGCGTAGCGAGGGCCATGTTCCATACTTCATTCCGGTGGGCGGCTCTGTCCCTCTAGGCTGTCTGGGATATGTGGGCTGCGCCAGGGAAATCGCGGAGCAGTGCCAGGAGATGGGCATACGCTTCGATTCCATTGTCAGCGCCACGGGGTCCGGCGGCACATACGCGGGCCTCACCTACGGGGCCAAGCTCTTTTTGCCCGGAATAAGATCGGTGGGCATCGGCATCTGCGATGATCCCTTTGCGGACATCGCACTGGAGCTGATGGACGGCATTCGGGATCTGATGGACGCGGAGGTCTCCGGGGAGCGCGAGGATATTCATATTGAGTTTGAGATTGGCCCCGGTTATGCCAAGCCAAGCCCCGAAGGCTGCGCGGCCGTGCGCCGTCTGGCGCGCGGCGAGGGAATCCTTGTCGATCCGGTCTACACAGGCAAGGCCCTGGCCGGCTTCTTCCGCCTATTGGAGGAGGGGTATTTTGAGGGGGACGGCGATTTGCTGTTCGTCCACACCGGCGGCGCGGGCGCGCTCTTCGCGGTGGACCTGCTGCCGGAGGATTGATACTTTGCGCGGGGTGAGCGTCGAGTTTGTGCGCCACCAGCGCACAAGCGAGGCGCAGAGCGCAGCGAACCCATTGTCAAAAAGTCCGCCAGGACTTTTTGACAATCTAAAGCGATCACGGTCTTATGACGGGTGCCCGTAAGAAAGTTTAGAACCCTAAAAAGCTCTCAACCATTAAAGCGAAAAAGGTTGCCATACGGAACGTGCGGGGAATCGGGTATCAATTTGTCTACAGAGGTCTTGATCAGGAACAATAAAAAATCTGCGCGGAACTGCATCAACAACAGTTCCACGCAGATTTTTATATTCCATACCTTTGCGTAACTGGCTCAATAGGAGCGCCTGCGCATGGATTCTTTCAAAGCACGCGCCAGATCCGGTTTCCTGCCACGTTGGTTTGTCCGCAAATCCACACTGCCGGTATTCTTCATTTGCCTGGTCAACCGGTACACTGTGCTTTTGTCGACCTCAAAGCATTTCGCCACCGTCTCAGCGTCGTGGGTCTCCTTATATGCTTTTACCAACAGATTCCGCGCTTCATTGTGCAGCATTCCTATCACCGCTTGTTACCATTCTATACCTTTTCTCAAAAGGTGTAAATTTGTGGGATTGCTATAGAAAGATGAAGAGAAATAACGGATATCACATGAGCAAAGCGTCAACGTGGCATTGATGGAGATCCTGGCCGTATTCTTTTGAGAGATGCAAATGATCCTTCCCTTTTCCGGCTTCGTCACAATAGCTTTCGGCAGACATTTTAGCGATATTGTTTCGCGGCAGTAAAGGCGGCATGTGATGATTGTAATATGGCAGGATAACGGGGGCTGGGCTAAGCCGATTTTCAGATGATCCTGCGGCACAGCGAATCGGGGAAGTGGTTGCTGCTGTGAATTTTGAAACCTGCGCCAGCGGCTGATTAACATTGCAAATATCAGATTTATTGCAACATTAAAAATGCGGTAAGGTTGCAAAGTGTCACGATGCCGCGACCCATTGTCGCATTCTTCCTGATATACTCTTTAATAATCAAGGAAGGTGGCTGCCAATCGTGATATTTGTATTTTCGATACGATTAAAGGAACTCAGGCAAGCGAAAAGTCTCTCGCAAGATCAGCTCGCTGGCTTGTTGTCAATAGACCGAAGCACAATCTCGGCATACGAGCAGGGCATTAGACAACCTCCTTTGGAAACCTTATCGAGAATTGCGGATGTCTTTGGTACGACCACCGACTACTTATTGGGGCGAACTAATATGTTGACCCTTGACTTATATGACCTTGCAGGAGAAGAAGCTATGGAACTGCAAGCTTTGGCATCCATTCTTGCCGAGAAGAACAAGCTGATAAAGCAGTTTCAAGCGCGGTGTGGACAATGAAAAAGGCACACGATTGCGAACTTCAGTATGAATACTTTTCCACCGTTCAGCAGAGAAAAGTCAAATGGCTCTCGTATCCATAGAGTGTTGTGTATCAAACTTTGGAAGATAATCTGGCGGATACAGTAAAGCCACGTCTCGTAGCCGCTGGTGCGGACTGAAGCCGTGTCGCCTATATCGTAGATGACGGACATCCTATTACTTTGGAGGATAGCAGGATAGAACAGGCCATACAATAGACCCACGCTAAACTCTTCGTCCTTGATCCGCTGCAGGCCTATCTCGTTCAGAATTCGGATATGATGAACGTTGGGAGAATGCGCAATCAGTTGAGCAGCCTTGGTCGAATCGCGGCAAGGTATAACTGCGCTGTGGTCATTATAGGTCATATGAGCAAATCCGGCGGGGGAAAGAACCTCTATCGCGGGCTTGGGAGTATTGACATCGCGGCCATCGCCAGGAGTGTCCTGATGATAGCGAGAGATAAGATCGATCCGAGTATACGCTATATGTTCCCAGTGAAATCCAGTCTGGCCCCTGAAGGTGAATCCATAGCATTCTCACTGGGAAAAGAGAAAGGGTTTGTATGGCTGGGCGGTTGTAAAGTTGATAAGAGCAATCTTCTGGAAGAAACTGGTTCTGAAGAAAACAAAAAGAGGCTGGCTCTACGAATCATGTCTGAAAGCCTGAAACACCGAGACATACATAGTGCTGAGGTCCTAAACAAGCTGAAGCTTCTGGAAATTTCGCCGCGCACCGTCCAAACTGCAAAAAAGGAACTTGGGGTCACTTCCTATCGCCGGGGCGGTATTTGGTTTTGGCACCTGCCAGAAGAAGGAATAAAAAGACATGACTGAAAAGGAGCTCACAGCATGGATGACCGTGAACAGATAAGAAAACTCTACCGCTCCCAAGGCAATAGCGAAAAGATCTATATCCCGGCAAAGCCCAAGATCGACTTTTATGACCGGAACAAGTTCTTTCGTGCTTGTGCCTATTGCAGGGTGTCCACTGACAGCGACGAGCAGCTCTTATCCTATGAGCTCCAGCAGGCTCACTACCAACAGGTAGCCAAGGATCACCCCAATTGGGATCTGCGGCATATTTTTGCAGATGAAGGGATTTCGGGTACTTCTTTGAAGAACCGGACGCAGTTTAACGAGATGATTGCGGCCTGTGAACGGGGAGACTATGACCTCATTGTAACAAAGAACGTATCCCGTTTTGCCCGTAATTTGATAGATTGTGTTACATTAATCCGGCGACTCAAAAGTCAGGACCCTCCGGTTGGCGTGTTTTTTGAAACAGACGGACTCAACACATTGGATGAAAACTCTGATCTCATGCTAACATTCCTCGCAAAATTTGCGGAGGAAGAATCTATCAAAAAGCGTGAGGCAATGATATGGTCGCTAACCCAGCGATTTAAAGATGAGAAAGTCCTGACGCCCCCCTTGCTTGGATACGACAGGCAAAGGGACGCAGCTGGTCAGTACATCAAATATGCTCCGCTCGTTGTGAATGAGAAAGAGGCCAAGATTGTGCGGTTCATTTTTAGCGCCTATCTCGGCGGCTGGCCTATGGAGAATATCGCAGTTTTCCTCACGGATATCGGCTGCCAGACGAAAATGGGATCCACCCAGTGGAGCAAGGGATCGATTCGTTACATCCTTTCAAATGAGCGGTATTGCGGTGACATTTTGACGTGGAAGACCTTTACATATGATCTGTTTGATCATAAACACCGAAAAAACTATGACGACATGGAGAAGTGGCACCTGAAAAACAAGCATGAGGCTATCATTTCCAGAGAGGAATTTGAGATGGTGCAGGTGCTGCTTCAAAATAAAAAGCATCACCTTCGGGGGGCGCTGCCCAGCCTTCAGGTGATCGACGATGGCATATTCTGCGGTTTTGTTCCCATCAATCATCATTGGGTGAACGATGAACCGGGGCCTTATTTTGATTGTTCAAACAGCATCAGGAAAAGACAGAAAGAAGTCCGTATCCCTAAAAGTAGATTTTCTGCCTTCGATCTCACGGGATATCAAGTCGTGAGGAGTCAATTCACCCAGGTACGATATGACGGCCCGGCTATCACAATTTCGAGGAGCCGAATCAGTTTTAACGTCTGGTGTATGCGGAAATTCGCCGATGTGAGGTATACCCAACTTCTCCTGCATGCGGCGGAGCGTAAGCTTGCGATACGTCCCAGCAGTCAAGGCGCCATGCACAGCATTCCCTGGAGGACCGAAGATGCGGCGGGAATACATACCAAGAGCCTGAGTTGCCCTCACTTTGGCACTGCACTGTTTGCGATTATGGATTGGGATCCCGACTGCATATATAAGGTTCGTGGGAATTGGATCTCCAAAGGCGGTGAGCGCATTATCGTATTCAATCTGCAAAACGCCGTGGGGGCCATTCTCATTACCGGACCCCAGAGAGACGGCACCCAAAAACGCAGGGTGGAATTTTTCCCTGAAGAGTGGGATGGCGATTTCGGGAATGAGTTCTATGACCATATCGTTGAAAACGATATCTTCTATCTGTCGGAAAGTAGGGAATGGAATTCAGAAAAGGACAGCATTCCAGCTCCAGGGGTCGAACAATTTCCTATACCCTCCGATGACACTGTCAGACTTCTTGCCGGAAGACTCACCGAGGAGGTGCTGAATACAGATGATGGATAACGGGCAACTTGATGGTATCTTCAATCACGCGAGACCAATTGGGAACGAGGAGACAGAAACGATCGCGGATCTAGCAGGATATCAAGTGACCAGAGGAGAGTTGTTCGCCCACACGCGGGAACCGGCCATTACAATATGGCCCACCAGAATCAAGTTTAACATGGCCTGCCTGAGAAAGTTCCCGGGAGTGACACATATTTTAATCCTAATTCATCCGGAGCAGAAACGGCTTATCATCCGGCCCTGTCATCCTGAAGCGCCCGACTCTCTTCGCTGGGCAAAGGGCGGCGGTGAAAAAGAACTGGGAAATCGGGATATGCTCTGTAAAATCTTTGCCGGGAAGTTGTTTGACCTGATGAAGTGGGATCCGGAATACAGATATAAAATCATGGGAAGGCCGGCTGTATATGCAGGTGAAATACTATTCCTTTTCAAACTGGACGATTTTGAATTGTTTGTTGGAGGAAAGAAAACGCATTCTTTCCTCCCGGGAGAATGGCGGGATTACTTCGGCATACCTGTTGAGAAGCATGAGAGAGAATATAAAGTTGACCTTTCAGACGGCTACATTTTGACCAATAGAATATGAGGTGAGCGAGAATGGGGGAAAGACATTTCAAAAGCGGCATCGAGGAGATATCTCTGGATGGATTTCAGGTGGTCAGTGTGGACTTTTTTTCCAACCGCACCATCTATGATACGCCGACCTGCACCATTTGGCCCTCCGGTATTGCTTTCAACAAGATCGCACTGACTGCACTTAACAACTGTGAGCGCATCCGCATGGAAATCAATCCCGCCAAAAAGTGTATTCTTATTATTCCCGTGACACTAAAGGATAGTGATGCTATCCTCTGGCGAAAGAACATCAAAGAGTTTGCGCCAAGGCGAATCGAGAGCGTTAGGTTTTCCAGCACCGTCTACGAAATGTGGGGATGGGATTCAAACAACACTTATCGTGCCAAAGGAAGGATTGTCTCTGCGGAAAGCAAGGTCATGCTTCTTTTCGACTTCAATGCTACAGAATCTTGGAGCGGCAAGAACAAAAGGTAATTGCAATGAATGAAACCCATTTGTCATTCTATTTGAAGAGCTATCGCATTCACATATTTGTGGAGGCACTCCGAGGCATTGGAAGCCCCTGCCGCATCTGTTTTATGCTGTCCCAGGATGGCGGATCATTAGCTCTGCTGCCTTACAATAAGAGAAACTTCAGGTCCCACAGGGTAGCGCAGGAGGTTTATCAAGGTGGACAGGTGTTTGAAATCTCAAGTTGCCGGCTATGTTCCGCATTGGCTGCCCGACATGCGTGGGATAGACAATGCTCATATCGTGTACCTGGCCAGATTATGCGGGAACGGCGATTGGTGTTGTTTGACCTTTCAAAGGCTGTGATAATCGAAAAAGGGGGCAAGTGACGATAACTGGTACTCATAAAATAATATGAGAGAAACCGTTATAACATAGATGAGGACACAAATCAGAAAAAGGCCACCCGATACAACTCGCAGAGCGTACTGAGCGGCCTTTGGGTTCACAAGGAGTGCGGACACAGCTGCCGGCGTATTAGCAGGCCAACCGGTGAGGTGGCCTGGCGCTTCGGGAATCGGCTAGAGCATGGGCATCGGTTCTGCAAGAATTCACCATCTGTTTCCGACGGACTTTGGAGGACTTTGGAAATAAAGAAGTTGTACAATTTAGACAGTGATTCTTTTCGAAAAAACAGCTGATGCGGGACTGGTCAACGCCGGGGCAAAAAGCGGGCCATCATTGCTATTGCCAGAATGATTTTGACCGCCATTTACTCCATGCTCTCTACCGGAGAAGTCTGGAATCCGCTTGACTTGTACAAAGTTGATATGCCTGAGCATTTGAAAGAGAAACAACTGCAAAAGGCCATCAGCCAAGCTATCCGCTTCTTAGAGTCCCAAGGTCTAAACGTGGCTTAACGCAATAGCCCGAATCTGCCTTGTAAACCCCGCCTTGACAGGGGGTGGTTTGTTGCGCCCTTTTTCCGCGGGGCTAAAATCTCATAGTCTTTCACACTAACCCCTTTCCCGAAAAGAATGGCCGCCAGGGGCGGGGGCAGGCGCGCCTAGTTGTAGTTCCGATGGATCAGGATTCCTTCCGGGCCCGGAGGGTCTCCGCGTTCTCCTGGACCTTGGCATCGGTCAGAATAAATTTCTTCACGAAGAAGAGGAAGGCGGCCACCAGGCCCAGGATGGGCAGGATGGTCATCAGTAGCCGCAGGCCCAGGATGGTCTGGGCGCTCTGGGCCACGATCTCCCCCTCCTGATCGGAGTTGCCCACCAGACCGATCAGGTCCAGGCCGATGCCGGTGATAAACACCGCCACGCCGGAGGCGGCCTTCACCACAAAGGTCTGCATGGAGAAGATGACCGATTCCTCCCGCTTGCCGGTCCGCAGCTCGCCGTAGTCCACTGAGTTGGAGAGGAACACGGTGGTCAGCACCGACAGGATGCCGTTGGCGGCGAACACCAGAGCGCCGCACACGCACAGCAGGACCATGTTGTTGGCCTGCCCCAGGAGGCAGGTGATCAGGATCAGGGCGTAGCCCGCCATGGCGAGGCCTAAGGCCACCTTGAACAGATCCGTGTTCCCCAGGAACTTCCGGAGCAGAGGGTAGACTACCATCATGCCCAGGATCTGGCAGCCGCCGCCCACGGTGACGAACATGGTGTAGTTGTCCACCCAGCTGGCCCCGGCGGCCA
>CANRHK010000059.1 GCA_947630395.1 uncultured Oscillospiraceae bacterium | reverse complement strand
GCATGGTGTATGGAGGGTTACGGCCCTTCTCAGATCGCAAAGAAGCTGAGAGCCGCCAAGGTAGACTGTCCCACCGTACACTGGATGAAGCAGGGCAGAAACGCTCCCGCCAAGACGCCTGATGACCCATTTCATTGGGCGCCGCGCACCGTCTCCGGCATACTGGACAAGCAGGAGTATCTCGGACGGATGGTGAATTTCAAGACCCACCGGCAGTCGTACAAAAACAAGCGCAAAATCGAGAACCCGCCGGAGCAATGGGTCGTATTTGAGAACACGCACGAGGCTATCATAGACGAGGATACCTTTGCCCGTGTGCAGGAGTTACGCCGGAACAAACGCCGTCCAACGAGAATGGGAAAGAGCAATATGTTCTCCGGCATTGTCCGCTGTGCTGACTGTGGGGAAAAGCTGTATTACTGTACGAGCAAAAACTTTGAGGCAAGGCAGGATCACTTTATCTGTTCTACATCGAGGCTCAAAGGAAACGAGGTCTGCGGGTCACATTTTATTCGAGCTGTCGTCCTCGAAGAAGGCGTACTGAAGCATTTGCAGCTGGTAGCGTTCTGCATCTCCAACTATGAAGATGCGTTTCGGAAGGCTTTGGGCGCAAAACGGGATGCAGAAGCGAGAAAGGAACTGTCCGGAAAGCGACGGACGCTCCAGAAATCCGAAAACCGTATCGCCGAGCTTGACAGGCTTTTCAAGCGGATCTATGAGGATATGGTAGCGGGACGGCTGAGCGAGGCGAGGTTTCAGATGCTTTCCGACGACTACGAAAAGGAGCAAATGGAGCTGCGGGAAAGGATCGCTGTCCTGACCAAGGAGATTTCCGAGCAGGAGGATCAGGCGGACAATGTAGACCGTTTCATCCGCACGGTGAAGAAGTACCTCTGCCTGACGGAGCTGACGCCCGCGATCCTGAACGATCTGGTCAAGGCGGTCTATGTTCACGCGCCGAATAATTCCAGCGGGCATCGGGTGCAGGATGTAGACATTAGCTACAACTACATCGGGATACTCCCTGCCTCACTTTTGAACGACCTCATAAACGGAACTGCGGCATGACCGAAATCATGCCGCACTCCGAAAACAATTTGAACTTGTTTTATTGGATGCTCCCTCCCAGGGCGGCCCTTTGTGGTTCCGCTATGCAGCTTATCCGATCAGATACCGGTACTTGGCCAGCACCGTGTAGATGAAGATGTCGATCTCTGCGGGCAGGTCGTTGGTGTCGTCCAGGTCGACCTCCTCCACCTTGCCGTTCAGGCGGACCAGCACCTTGCTGCCGCCCAGGGGCAGGAAGCCCTGGTTGTCCGGGCTCTCGTCGAAGCCGGCCCTGTCGTGGAACAGGGTAAACTTCTCCTTGTAGGGGGCGCTGTCGTAGGGGCAGAACACCAGGCAGTTGCCGCACTCGTTGCACATCTGATCCACGTGGAGAATCTGGGCCCGGCCGTCGGGCATCTTCACCACCACGTTGGCCCGGTTGGGGCACACGTCGGCGCAGGTCTGGCAGACGGTGTTGCAGCTCAGGCAGCGGTCGCCCTCCCGCTTGGCGGACTCGCAGAGGATGCCCTTCTTGGCGATGGCCGCGGCCCGGGTGGGATAGGCCTCGCCGGGGATGCTGGCCTGGTAGGCCCCGCCGATGACCTCCCCGGCGAAGGCGGCGGCGTCCGCGATGCCCTCCACCACCGTGGCGGGACCCCGGAGAGTGTCGCCGGCGGCGTACACGCCGGAAAGGTTGGTCTTGAAGCCCGGACGGCCCTTCTCATTGACCGCCACGCCGGCGGCGGCCAGGAACTCGCTGTCCACCTTCTCGCCTACGGCGGAGATGACGGTGTCGCAGGGGATCTCCACGGTCTCGCCGGTCTCCACCGGGGAGCGGCGGCCACTGGCGTCGGGCGCGCCCAGCTTCATCTTCTTGCAGATCAGCTTGCCGTCGGTCTGCTCCACCGGGGACACCAGCTCCAGGAACTGCACGCCGTCGGCGATGGCCAGCTCCAGCTCCTCCGCGTCGGCGGGCATGTATTTCTTGGTGCGGCGGTAGACAAGGGTGCTGCTCTCGGCCCCGGCCCGGAGGGCCAGACGGGCGGCGTCCATGGCGGTGTTGCCGCCGCCGACGACGGCCACGTGGCCCAGCTGCTCCTTCTCGCCGGCCTTCACGCCCTTCATCCAGGCGATGACAGGCTTCACGTTGCCGGGGATACGCAGCTGTCCGGCCTTCCACGCGCCGATGGCGAAGAGGATGTGGGTATAGCCCTTGGCCTTCAGCTCCTCCACGGAGGGGGCCGGGGCGCCCAGCTTCACCTCCACGCCCATGCGCTTCATGATGGCGGCGTCCTTCTCAATGGCCTCATCGGAGATGCGGAAAGCGGGAATCACCTGGCGGACGATGCCGCCCAGGACAGCCTCCTTCTCAAAGAGGGTGGTGGGCACGCCCGCCCGGGCGCAGAAGTAGGCCGCCGCCATGCCGGTGGGGCCGCCGCCGATGACGGCCACCTTCTTGCCGTTGTAGACGGGGGTGGGGGTGGTCAGCTTCGCCATCACCGCGTCGTAGCCCCGCTCCGCGGCCACCAGCTTGGTGGCCCGGATCTGGACGGACCTGTCGTAGAAGTTCCGGGTGCACTTGTCCATGCAGTGGTGGGCGCAGATAGTGCCGGTGATGAAGGGCAGGGGGTTCTTCTCCAGAATGACCTCCAGGGCCTCCTCATACTTGCCCTGGCGGCAGAGCTCGATGTACTCGGGAATGTCCTGGCTGATGGGGCAGCCGCCCTTGCAGGGGGCGGTGAAGCAGTCGGTGAGGGGCGTCTTGCTGTAGAGCTTCCGGCGGGGGAGGGGCTTGATGGCCTTGACGTGGTACTTGTCCTTCCGGGCCGCCAGGGCCAGGGCCTCCACCTTGTCCACATCCACACCGGTAAAGGGCTCGAACTTCAGCGCCTCCAGCTTCTCGGCGATCTGCTTGAACCGCTGATAGCCGCCGGGCTTCAGCTCGGTGGTGGCCATGGTGATGGGCCAGATACCGCACTGGAACAGCTTGTCGATGTTGAAGAAGTCCGCGCCGCCGGAGTAGCTCAGGCGCAGCTTGCCGTCAAATTCCTTGCTGATACGGCGGGCCATCTCAATGGTCAGGGGGAAGAGGCTCTTGCCCGCCATGTACATCTCCTCGCTGGGCAACTCGTTCCTGGTCACGTCCACCGGGAAGGTGTTGGAGAGTTTCAGACCGAACTCCAGGCCGTGCTCCTTGGCCAGGGCCAGCAGGCGGCGAAACATGGGGATGGCGTCGCTGTACTGCAAATCCTCGTTGAAGTGCTTCTCGCCGAAGGCGATGTAGTCGTAGCCCATGCCGTCCAGGATGCCCCGGGCGGAGCGGTAGCCAAGGATGGTGGGGTTGCACTTGACGAAGGTGTGGAAATGCTTCTCCCGGATTAGGTAGGAGGCGATGGCCTCAATCTCATCCGGTGGGCAGCCGTGGAGGGTGGAGACGGTGGCGCTGTCGGAGATCTGGCCGGAGATGCCGTCGATGAAGGCGGCCTCGCCGGGGAACATCTCCTTGAGGACCTTCTTGCACTCCTGAAAGATGGGGGTGGCGGAGGCGTCCTTCATCTCGGTGAGGAACTTATCCACCTTGGGCCCCTTGATACCCTCCAGGTCGTAGCCCACGGACATATTGAAGATGAAGCCGTCGGGCCGGCCCAGGCCGTAGACCTTGGCGAGAATCTTGCAGGCGAACCAGGCCTTCACGTACTCCTCATAGGCCTGGGGCACGTACAGCTCGGTGGACCACTCGCAGTTGTAGCACTCGTCCTCCGCCAAGATGCAGGGGCGGTTGACGCAGGCGGCCAGGTCGGCGCCGTCCATCTTCTGCACGGTCTTCAGCTCGAAGAACCGGGCACCGCCGAAGTAGCTGGCGATGATATTCTGGGCCAGCTGGGTGTTTGGGCCGGCGGCGGGGCCAAAGGGAGTCTCGATTTTCTCGCCGCCGAAGATGGGCAGGGACTTCTCCCCGGCCACGTAGGGGCGGTGGACGCCGAACACGGACCCCTCCCGGTCGTACTCGGTGACCACCCAGTTCATCAGCTGCTTAAAGGGAATGGGAATCATCAATTCAGACATCGTTTTTTCTCCTTTTTCCTCTTCCTAAAATGGCACACCTATCAATAGGCGCAGTGGTTCAGCTCGCCCCACAGCTTCTTGGACTCCTCCAGAATGCGGGCGTTGACGGCCTCCTCGTCAATACCCACCAGCTCGCGGTCCTTCATCAGGATCTTGCCGTTGCAGATGGTGGTCTGGCACTGGCGGCCAGTCATGCCGAAGAGCATGTGACCGTCGATGTTGGCGTCAGAGAAGGGAGTGAAGGGCTTATAGTCCATGACGATGACGTCCGCCGCCGCGCCGGGAGCCAGTTTGCCCAGAGGCACGCCGAAGTACTTCTCGCCAATGAGGGGGTTGTTCTTAAAGAGCATGGTGGTGACCTCGCCCCAGCCCACGTTAGGCAGGCAGGCGTTGTGCCGCTGGATGGTCAGGGCCACCTTCAGGCTCTCCAGCATGTCGTTGGTGTAGGCGTCGGTGCCGAGACCCACGGTGATGCCCCGGGCCATCAGTTGGAGGATGGGGGAGCAGCCCACGGCGTTGCCCATGTTGCTCTCCGGGTTGTTGACGCACATAGTGCCGGTCTCCTTGATGATGTCCATCTCGGCGGTGTTCACGTGGATGCAGTGGCCCAGGATGGTCTTGGGGCCAAGAATACCGTGGTCCTGGAGACGCTGCACCGGACGGCGGCCGTAGTTCCGGAGGCTGTCGTACACGTCGTTCATGCCCTCGGACACATGGATGTGGAAGCCGGTGCGGCCGTTGTTGGCGGCCACCATCTTCTCAAAGGTCCTGTCGCTGATGGTAAACAGGGCGTGGCCGCCGAACATGGCCGCCAGCATGTCGCTGGGGTTCTTTTCGCAGTATGTAATAAAGTCGGCGTTCTCCTGGATGGCCTCATCGCACTTCTCCTCGCCATCACGGTCGCTGACCTCGTAGCAGAGGCAGGAGCGGATGCCAAACTCCCTGGCGCTGTCCGCGATCTGGAACAGGGAGCCGGGGATCTCCGCGAAGGAGGCGTGGTGGTCGAAGATGGTGGTGACGCCCTGCTTGATGCAGTCCATGTACAGCGCGTCGGCGCTGGCCTTGGTGCCTTTCAGGGTCAGGTGCCGGTCGATGTACCACCACTGGCCGTCCAGCACCTCCAGGAAGGTGGTGGGGTTGAAGCCGTTGATGCTGAGGCCCCGGGCCAGGGCGGAGTAGATGTGGGTGTGGGCGTTGACCAGGCCTGGCATGATGACTCCGCCCTTGGCGTCCACGAACTCCGCCTCCGGATACTTGGCTTTCAGTTCTGCCGTGGTCCCCACGGCCGCAATTTTTGCCCCGTCGATGGCCACGCCGCCGTCAGGGAGGTAGGGCAGGGCCCCGTCCCGGGTGATAAGCCTGCCGTTCGCCAAAATGTACATAATTTCGTCTCCTCCTTTTCTCTGATTAACAAAAAATGTTTCAAACCTGTTCGGTTTGAAACACTCAACAGACGCTGAGTGATAGGCAACCCGTGCGCGAGACACTTCGTTACAGCTACCACAAGATAAATTTGTACATTTATTATAATGGATTTTTCGGTTAATTGCAAGAAAAATGGCAAAAAATTCGTTTGGCTTACCAGACAAAATATGAGGACCATCTTTGTGCAAAATAGACAGTGGGGCCTCCCCGGCCCCACGCCCTGGGTTACTTTTTGCTCGTGCAAAAAGTAACCAAAAACACGCTCAGGGGGTTCCCCCCTGAGAACCCTAATTTTGTGTTTTATTTTGCGCCCGTCCTGCGGCCTGTCCGATCTAAACCGCGCTGCTGGCCGTGTATGAGGCGAAGCGGTTGTTTTAGTATGTTCACAAGAGGCTCACAGCAAAAATCCCTCGGCGCGTCCCACGTAGTGGAGTGCCATGTACCCTTCGTGCGCCATGCCTGCCTCGCGGGGCCGTAACCGTGGGGGCGGCCTGTGGCCGCCCGCAATGTATCGTGACGCAACATTCTGCCGCTGGGCGACCAAAGGTCGCCCCTACGGGGGTGCGTAACGAAACATGCTTCTATTGCGGAGTGGAACGGAGCAGACAATAGTCGGTTAACATAAAACGTATAGCGCAGCCAATGCGAAGGTTCGCCCTCCGGGCGGACTGGGCGCTGCATAGAAATCTCCGTACAACATTCCTAAAATAGCCGCTTCGCCTCATATACGGACGGCAAGCGGATAGACCAAGCAGACCGGCAAGACAGCGCAAAACAAAACAAAAGATTGGGGTTCTCAGGGGGGAACCCCCTGAGTGCTCTTTTGCCTACTTTTCCGGCAAGGGAAAAGTAGGCCAGGGCGTGGGGGTGGAACCCCCACATCCCTGTCCAGGCAGGGGCAAAAAAGTGGAGGGGACAGAGCCCCCATCCGCTTATTTTGTCCCAAAAATCCGATCGCCCGCGTCCCCCAGTCCGGGGACGATATACCCGTGCTCATTGAGGTGGTCGTCCACCGCGCCGCAGTAGATGGGCACCTCCGGGTACTCCTCCTGGAGCAACGCAATGCCCTCCGGGGCGGCCAGCAGTACCATCAGCTTGATGTTCTTGCAGCCGAATTCCTTCATGAAGCCGATGGCCGCGGCGGCGGACCCGCCGGTGGCCAGCATGGGGTCCACGATGAGCACATCCCGCTCGGCGATGTCCTTGGGCATCTTGCAGAAGTACTTCACCGGCTGGAGAGTCTCCTCGTCCCGGTAGAGGCCGATGTGTCCCACCCGGGCGGAGGGGACCATGCGCAACACGCCGTCCACCAGGCCCAGACCCGCCCGGAGGATGGGCACCACGGCAAACTTCTTGCCGGCCAGCGTGGGGGCCGTGGTTTTGCACAGGGGGGTCTCCACCTCCCGATCCGTCAGGGGCAGGTCGCGGGTGGCCTCATAGGTCAACAGCATCCCAATCTCCGACACCAGTTCCCGGAAGTCCTTGGTGGAGGTGTTCTTGTCCCGGAGGATGGTCAGCTTGTGGGCCACCAGCGGGTGGTCAACGATATGGACGTTCTTGCCGTACATAGTTCTGTCTCCCTTCCTCTTTTTTCTCTATCGCAGGTTCGTTTATGGGTCCTCACGGTTCAGGCGGGCCAGCCGCTCCCGCTCCGCTTGGCTGAGGCGGAGATAGACCGGCGTTACCGCCTGAGCGTCCACCGCGCCGTCGGGCCAGCGGCGCCACGCCGCCATGCCCACCCCCACCGCGCTCTGGAGCAGCAGGTGTTCCGGCGCCAGCACGCAATCGATGCCCTGGAGGGACAGATAGTTCCGGCACAGCTTGGCCCCGTCCCCCACGACGGTGAGGGGGCCGTCAAAGCCCTCCAGGTCCTCCGCGGCCTCCTCCAGGGAGATGGCCCTGTCCTCCCGCAGACGGGTCAGCGTACCGCCCTCCGCCAGAAAGACGGCGTTGTAGATCTGCTGCCGCCGGGCGTCCATGGCGCAGACAATGACGCCCTCCAGGTGGGCCAGGGGCCAGGCCATGGCCTCCAGGGTGGAGACGGGGATGCAGGGTTTCTCCGCGGCCCAGCTGAGCCCCTTCACAGCGGATACTCCGATGCGGAGGCCGGTGAAGGAGCCGGGACCGTCGGCCACGGCCACGGCGTCCATGTCCTGGACGGTCATCTCGCTGTTTTTCAGCATGTCCTCCACCATGGGGAGCAGGGTCCGGCTGTGGGTCAGGCCGGTGGCCTGCCACGCCGAGGCGATTGGCATACCGTTTTCCAGCACCGCGCAGGACGCGGCCCTGGCGGAGGATTCCAGCGCAAGCAGCTTCATAGATGATCCACTCCTTCGATGGTGATGTGCCGCCAGTCCTCGTTTTCCTCGCACCGGCGGATAGTGACGGCGACGGTCTCCGGCGGCAGGGCGCTCCCCGCCCGCTCGCTCCACTCCACGGCGCACACGCCGCCCCGGTCCAGATAGTCCTCCCAGCCGATGTCGAAGAGGTCGTCCTCGCCGGCCAGGCGGTAGAGGTCGAAGTGGAACAGGGGGACGCGGCCCAGGTACTCGTTGACCACGGTGAAGGTGGGGCTGGTGACCCGGCCGGTGTAGCCCAGCCCCCGGGCCAGACCCCGGGTGAAAGCGGTCTTGCCGGCGCCCAGGTCCCCCCGGTAGGCCACCACGGCTCCCGGCGCCAGCCGGGCGGCCAGAGCCGCGCCCAAGTCCTCTGTCTCGGTTGTGCTGTGGGAGAGAAATTCCATGCCTTTGCCTCACAACTGTATTCTGACAGCAGTATACCACAAAACAGGCCACGGGGAAAGAGGGCGGGCGGCAAAAAAACGAAAAATACCGTGGTTTACAGATGCCACGGTTTGTGGTACACTGACCATGTGTGAAATTGGAAATCCCATTCCGGAGGACTCCGCTGTGAGCAACTTTGACAGGCTGATTCGGTCGGCCCGGGAAATCTTAAAAAAAACGGATCTGGTGCTGCTGGGGCTGTGCCTGCTGGCCACGGCCTACGGCCTGATCCTCATCGCCAGTGCCAGCAATTTCCTGGGGCAGAGGGAGATGCTCAAGCGCCTCATCACCCAGGGGGCCGGCGCGGCTATCGGCGTCGTGGCCTACTTCATCTTCTCTCAGATTGACATGGAGCACTTCCTGGAGAAGTGGTGGCTGTTTCTCATTTTTGATTTGGCGTTCATCGCCCTGCTGCGCACGCCCCTTGGGGTGGATCGGAACGGAAACCGAGCGTGGCTCCATATCCCCCATTTCCCCATGGACATCCAACCGGCGGAGATTGTGAAGCTGACCTTCACGGTGCTGCTGGCCAGGCAGATCGCCTGGTTCCGGGAGAACCGGGCTATGCGGGGCCTGAGCTCCCTCTTCTGGCCGGCGGCCCACGCGGGGTTGATGTTCGTCTGGATCTTCAAAATCTCCAGCGACGCGGGCAGCGGTTTAGTCTATCTGATGATCTACGCCGGCATGGCCCTGGCGGCGGGGCTGGCGTGGTACTGGTTCGCTCTGGGTATCGGCGGCATGACGCTGGGCATCGGAGTGCTGGTGGTCTTTGAAAAGCTGCCCTCCTACTGGGTGAACCGCTTTCACGTAATTTTTGACCACAGCTACGACCCCAGCGGCGTGGGCTGGCAGCAGACCCGGGGCATGCTGGCCTTAGGCAGTGGAGGACTCTTCGGCCAGGGGCTCTTTCAGGGGATCCAGACCCAGTCCCCGGCCTCGGAGAGCCTGCCCTACCGGAACACGGACTTCATCTTCTGCGCCTGCGGCGAGGAGCTGGGCATGATCGGGTGCCTGCTGATCATTGTGATAGAATTTCTCATCATCTACCGCTGCCTCCGCACCGTCCGGGTGGCCAAGAGCTCCGCTGACGCCCTCATCTGCGTGGGCTTCGCCACCATGCTTATCTTCCAGACCGTGGAGAATATCGGCATGTGCCTCTTTGTCATGCCGGTCATCGGCCTGACGCTGCCCTTTTTCAGCTACGGCGGCAGCTCCATTGTGACGCTCTTTGCCGCCATGGGGATTGTCTCCGGAGTCCGAAACCGGACGCTGCCGGAGTGGCTGCGGGTCAGCCGGCAGTAGTCAGAGGCTCTATATAAAAGGAGAACAGCTATGAGCAGAAATTTTCACCGCGACTACGCGGACTCCATCGGCCACTTCTGCCAGAGCATCCCGGCGGAATTGAAGATCACCAGTCAGGAGATTGACACCTACTTCCGGGCCTGCGCCCTGTGCCTGTGGGCCAGCAGCGGCGGAAAGGGCGGGGATGTCATCGGCATCAACCAGATCTACACCGACCGGCAGGTGAGGTTCACCGCCGATCAGTTTGAGAAGGCCCTCTCCTACTACAAGAACAACCCCCACTACAATGTGGGGGTGCCGGAGTTTTTCCAGAAGCTGGCCAGGGCCGACGTCAAGGCGGGCACCACCTACAGCCGCACCTTTGCGGAGGTGCAGAAGAACCTTTTGATGCTCTGCGCGTCCTACGACGGCACATTCTCCTTTGCGGAGAGCCGCCGCATCACCCTGCTCTACGGCCAGTTGACGGAGGTCTGCGATAGGGAGGGGGTGGCCGGCATCAGCCTTACCCCCGGCCCGGACGAGTACTTAAAGGGCGCGCCCAGCCTCACGGCGGCTCCCAAGAAGAATACGGTCAAGGAGCTGAACGACATCATGGACGAGTTCAGCAAGGTCATTTCCCGGGACAGGACCCGCGGGATGTACGACGACTTCTTCGGAGGCCAGCCCCCCATGCGGGACCCCATGGACCCGCTGCCCGTGGCGGAGGGACCCAGTGGCGATTCTCCTCAGACCGCCCCTTCCGCCGGATCCGCCGCCAAAGAGGAGAAAACGGAGGAGCCCCCCAAGCCCACATTGGAGGAGGCCATGGCCGAGCTCAACGAGCTGGTGGGCCTGGAAGCGGTAAAGAAGGACGTGGACAGTCTGGTGAACCTGGTGAAGGTCCGCAAGCTGCGCAAGGAGCGGGGCATGAAGTGCCCGGACATGTCCTTTCATCTGGTGTTCTCCGGCAACCCCGGCACCGGCAAGACCACGGTGGCCCGGATTGTGGGCAAGATTTACAGCGCCCTGGGCATTCTCAGCAAGGGCCATCTGACGGAGGTGGACCGCAGCGGTCTGGTGGCCGGGTACGTGGGGCAGACCGCCATCAAGACCCAGGAGGTTATTTCCAAGGCATTGGGCGGGGTATTGTTCATTGACGAGGCCTACACCCTGGCCCCGGAGAACGCGGAGAAGGATTTCGGGCAGGAGGCCATCGACACCCTGCTGAAGGCCATGGAGGACCACAGGGACGACTTTGTGGTCATCGTGGCGGGCTACGCCAGCCTAATGCCCCGGTTCATTGACTCCAACCCCGGGCTCAAATCCCGGTTCAACAAGTATCTGTTCTTTGAAGACTACAACGGGGAGGAGTTATTTGCCATCTTCAAGGGCCGGGTGGAGCGCAGCGACTACGTGTTGGACGAGGCCGCCGCGGCGGCAGTGAAGGAGCACCTGGAGGAGCTCTACGAGGACAGGGATGACAACTTCGGCAACGCCCGTGACGTGAGAAATCTGTTTGAGAAGATTGTGGCCAATCAGGCGGATCGGGTGGCGGGCCTGGAGGCCCCCACGGATGATGATATTCGTACCGTTGTTTTGAAGGATCTGGAGGGGCTGATGGATATTCCGCTGGAATAGTGGGGGCTGCGCCCCGCCCCCTCTCTTTTTGAGTCCCTGCCGGGACGGGGAAGTGGGGCCTCCCCGGCCCCACACCCTGGCCTACTTTTCCCGCGCGGGAAAAGTAGGCAAAAGCGCGCCCAGGGGGTTCCCCCCTGGGTACCCCAATGTGTTGATTATTTTTGCGCTGTCTTGCCGGTCTGACTGGCTTACCCTTGTGCCGTCCGTATATGAGGCGAAGCGGCTGTCCGAAAATGTTTTTGCCCGGATTGGCGCGCTGGCGCGAGGGCGCATTGGGTGCGCTGTACGTTTTTTTCGTTGACGGACTGCTGGTTGCTCCGTTCCACTCCGCATATGATGAATGTTTCCATATGCACCAGGCCCCTACTCCTAGGCGAGGTATGCATGGCC
>CANRHK010000058.1 GCA_947630395.1 uncultured Oscillospiraceae bacterium | reverse complement strand
GTGACTGCTGCAATGAAACAAAGATTACGCCCCAAAGCAGTACATGCTGAACAGTGCTACCACACTGGGCCCGCAGTCGTAGTCCATGCCGCATTTCTCCGCCAAATCCCGCACAAAGACGCAGTAGGCGGACATACAGGAAAACCGCTTCTCCGGAAACCGGCAGGGTTTTCCGTCTACAATGGCGCAGGGATCGCATAGATTACAGCCGCTGGCTCCAATCATCAGCCCCGGCATACCGGCTCGGTCGATAAAGCGGCGGGTCAGCTGGTTGTGCGCGGCCTTGGCGGGTTTGGTCTCCCTGCCGTCCAAGGGATCATCCACATCCCACATAGTCTGGAGCACCACAGCCTTGGGCCAGTACCGCACCCGGGCCTCCATCTCCGCCGCAGAGCCGCAGTCCGGCGGGCAGGCGTAGTTGACACCGTACTTGCCGCACAAGTTCTCCTGGCAGAGCGGACGGAAAGCGGGCACAAACACAATGTCCGCTGTATCCAGCACTGCCGCATTGGCGAAGCCCATCTCCAGAGCCATTTCTACCAGCTGCTTTTCATCCATTGCTGCGCACCTCCCAGCCTCTTTTTTATTAAAACGCAAAAGCGGCCAAAAGTCAATGCAGCTTTTTAGGTGGACCACAGCCCTGTGCTATGAACACAATTGGGCCTGATGCCCCCATCGGCTATAAAGTCCGTAGAATAGCCCCCCTGGTTCACACCCGGAACCTGTTGTACTGCCTGTAGCAATCCAGACACAGTTTTTTCCCTCCGGCCAAGCGAATCCAGTTTTCTCCTGTCACCTCACCGCAGTTTTCACAGGCATAGGATATAAACAGCCGCGCCGGTTCCGGCAGAGAGATGGCCGTTTCTTTGACCTCAAACAGTTCACACGGGCGACGGCCCTGGAAATAGCTGAGGGATTCCTCCCGGGTCATCCCCTCCGGACGCGGTTTTAACACCAGCCGCACGGATTTCCCCGTTTTACGCTCATAGAAGGAAAATGCCTGCTTACCCCGCATATGAAACAGGAGATTTCCTTTTCCAATGCTGCATCCCAGGATCACCTGGATGGCGTCTACGCCGCAGGCATCGTTTTCCGCGATGCAGACAACATCCTCGTCATCGGAAAATGTCAGCCCCAGCAGTTCAATCGCATACAGTGCGGCTTTAAACCCAATCGTCAATCCGCCGCAGACATGTCCGTGAAAAGCAACCGCTCTCTCCCAAAGTGCTTGTTCGTTCATATGTTCCTCCCAGTAGAATTTGTTTTCGGTGCACTGCGTCCCCTGCCGTCAGTCCACCACAACCATCCGGTATCCGTTTACCAGCGCGATCTCGGCGTCCACCCGGTAGACCTCCTTCAGGGCCTGCCGGTCCAGAATCTCCCGGCCGCCCCACCGGTACACCTCCCCCTGCCGGAGCATGAGGAACTGGTCGCAGAACCGGAGAGCTAAGTTCAGGTCGTGTATCACCACCATGGCGGTGATACCTTTTTCGTGGCAAATGTCCCGCACGATTTGCAGCACCTGGTACTGATTCTGAATATCCAGGCTGCTGGTGGGCTCGTCCAGCAGCAGGATCTTCGGCTGCTGGGCCAGCGCGCGGGCCAGCATGACCTTCTGCCGCTCCCCGCCGGAGAGCTGATCCAGAAACCGCCCCCGCAGATGGGAGACGCCCAGCCGGTCCATGGCCTCATGGACGATGACGTGGTCCTTCTCGGTGAAACTCCACTTCATATAGGGGCGGCGGCCCAGCATCACAATATCATGCACCGTCATTTGTATGCTGGGGACACTCTGCGCCACAAAGGCGATCCGCTGGGCCCGCTCCCGCCCCGAGAGGCGAGACAGATCGTCGCCGTCCACCTGGATCTCGCCGCCGGCAGGCGTGAGAATCCTGTTGAGGCATTTCAGCATAGTGCTCTTGCCGACGCCGTTGTTCCCCAGAATGGCGAGAAATCTGCCGTCCTCCACAGAGAAGCTCACCTGACGAAGAATCATCGGTCCGCTCCTATAACGGTAACTCAGGTCTTTAACTGTCAGCACTGCGGCGTCCTCCTTTGAACAGGAGATACAGGAACAGCGGTCCCCCCAGGAAAGATGTGATGGCGCCGATCGGCAGAATCACCGGACTGATGGCCACCCTGGCAAACAGGTCGCCCAACAGCAGCAGCAGAGCGCCCGCAATAGCGGAACCCGGCAGCAAATAGACGTGGTTGTTGCCCACCACCAGCCGGACGATATGGGGAGCCACCAAACCGATAAAATTGATAAGTCCGATATAGGAGACCACCATAGACGCCGTGAGACAGCAGAGAAGCATATTGACCAGCGTCAGACGCCGGACGTTGATCCCCAGGCTGGTGGCTGTCTCCTCTCCGCTGAGGAGCGCGTTGAAGTCCCAGCGGTTCCAGATAAAATACGCGCCGGTGAGCAGGACCACCACGGACATCCGCCCCACATCGCCCCAATCGGTATTACCGAGACTGCCGAAGGTCCAGTAGACCAGCGTGCTCAGCTCCACCTCATCCGCAAAATACTGCATCAGGGTGGTGCCGCCGGTGAACATGGAGCTGATTGCCACACCGGCCAGCACGATCCCCTCCGGGGAGATCTGGCGGAACCGGCTCAGCCCCAGAATGACCACCGCCACGGATACGCTCCCCAAAAACGCGCACAGCGGGATCGCCATCATCCCCAGGCCAACAGCGGAACCCATCTGCAGCACAATAATGGCAAAGGCCGCGCCGAAGCTGGCTCCCTGGGAGACGCCCAGCGTGGAGGCGGAGGCCAGGGGGTTCCGGAGGACCGCCTGCAGCACACAGCCGGTGATCCCTAATCCGGCCCCGGCGATGATGGCGGTGCAGATGCGGGGCAGGCGGCTGCCCCGCACCACCAGATTGATCTTACTGTCGGCGGCCCTGTTGAAAATGCCCTTGATCAGTTCCAACGTCGGGGTGTTGTACGACCCGGCGCGGAGGGACAGCAGGACCGCCGCCAGCAGGACCGCAAACAGTGCGATGAGAAAGGTGACGCTCTTGATCTGATTCCGGCGGTAAGCGGTGGCGTCTCGCTCACTCTCCAATGGTGAGTTCTCTAAATTCATAGCCAGCTTCCTTCAGATCCGGATAAGGGTTGGTGCCAAGCAGCTCCGTGAAGATCTCCCCGGCCTTTTCCTCTATGTTGATATCGGCAAACTGCTCGGGATACAGGATCGAAGCCGCGTAGTAGGCATCCGCCAGGGCTGTCTCCAGGTTGGAGGCGCTGGAACGGAAGGAGATCTGGGAGTAAACCCGGCCCTCCTTGACCGCCGTAAGGCTGTTGTAGTAGTCGGGATGGGCGGCGTAGTCCTCGTTGATGAGATCCATGCCATTGAAATCCAGAAAAATTACGTCCGGGTCCCACTGGAGGACCTGCTCCAGGTCGATATCAAAGGCCCCGGTCTGCTCGGTTGTGTTGGCCAGATTGTTCGCGTGGATCAGCTCGAAGGGACCGTAGTACGCCTCTGTCCCCTCAAACCCATGGGCGCCTTTGAAGGAGACGCCGGCCACATAGGCGCTGGGCTTGTTCTCCTCCGCGATATTCTCCGTGCGGCCGGCCAGGTCGGCCTCGACGCCGTGGAGGTACTCCGTCAGCCGGGAGGCCCGCTCCTCCATCCCGTACAGCTCGCCCAGGATGCGGATGGTCTCATAGGCCTTATCGTCCAGCGTGGTGTCGCTGCCGGGGACCACCACCACGGGAATGCCCGTCTTGCTCTGCAGGTCGTCCGGGTCAACGCTGGCGTAGGAGGACATGACAATCACCTGGGGATCGACGCCGATGATCTCCTCTACAAAGGGCTCCCCGTTGGTGCCGGTTACCGGAAGCTTTTCAAACTTGCTGAAATTTACATAGTTATAGAGGCGGGACATACCGGGCTGCGTCTCGTAGTCCTCCACGCCCACCACCAGATCCTGGCCGCCCACATAGCAGGTGTAGCGCAGCGCGCCGACGCCAGTGCAGACAATCCGCCGGACTTCCTCCGGGATTTCCACCCGGCGTCCATTGCTGTCCACGATCTCGCGGGTGCCCGGGGTCTCCTGATCCTGTTGGCCCTGGTCCCCCTGGCTCTGGTTCCCTTGGTTTTGCCGGCTCTGGTTTTCCTGATTCTGCCGGTTCTGCCCCTGCCCGCAGCCGGCCAACAGGCAGATCGCCATGAGGCCGGAGAGCAGCAGCGCAATTTTCCGTTTCAACATATTGCTTTCTCCTTCAAAGATGTACCGCGGTCTTTTGTTTGTCGACACACCCATTATATCCACCGTCCCCGGCGGCGCAAGCCCCCACGGGGGATAATATTTCTTTACCATTTTTCCAATATTTCACCCGCCGCAATATCTATGCGCAGGGTACTGTGAAATTTGAGCCTCTACATAAAAACAAGAGCGGCGGATATGGTTTTGACCACATCCACCGCTCCATGTCATTGAGCATAACCGCATTTGAGGCTATACCATTGTACGCCTGCCGCCTACAGTCTGAACGCCTGGGTTTCCGGCAGATCCGCCTGCCAGCCGGGTTTGAAATCCAGACGGGCGATCCCGTCACGGAACGCCATGTCGATGGCCCGCCACATACGCCGGTTTCGCATCAGGTCCCGCTGATACCTGTCCCAGGTATAATGCCGATGCTTGTCACGTGTTCTGAAATAATAGTCGATCTCCGCCTGGAGAAAAAACAGATTGACGATGGCGTGGCGCTGCCTGTCGTCAAACAGCTTCACCGCGTACAGCAATCCGCCGCTGTCGTCGGATGCCAGAGAATGCGGGAGGCAAACTGTGTCAAGCTGAAAATTGAAATACCTCCCCGTAGATGTCTGCGCAAGGGTGTACTTCAACACCGCCACACAGCCCTCTACCCAACCGGGGAAATCCCACATCACATTGGCAAACTGCTCCCATGTGGTAGGGTCCTCCGTCTTTTCCTTGAAACATTCATAGTAATCGTGCTGCACACGGTAGGATAGGATTTCACCGTAGACAGCAGCCTCCTCCCCGCCAAGCCCGTTAAAACGATTTGACCGGATCAGCTGCCGCAAAAATTCCTCGCGGTCAGCCTCCGGTGTGCTTTCGGGTTTCCTTTTGCCGAACAGCATGACTTTCATCCTCGTTTCATCAGTGTATCGTCCCACCAATACCAATACCCTGACGAGTTCATTCTATAGCTGTAAAAAGTCGCTGTCAACGTACATAATTGTACAAAAATACTACGATTGTTTTATTGAAAACGCAGAATTTGAAAATATGCTGCCCAAAAGGAAAACAATTATTCCGGCGCGGGGGTTGACTACCAAAATTGACTGTGCTAAGATAAACGACACAGGGGAGGATTCCAGCCGCATGAGCAAATGTGGCGTTTAGAACAAAGTGAATATTGAATCTGTTTTGTATGTCCTCTGCACTAAAGGCGTAAGCCCATGTGCATTGGCCCGGTTGGGCGGCTGCCGCCGCTCAGATGGGTCCGATTAGTGGAATGGGGTGAGAATCCCCAGCCGTACCGCGACTGTGTGCGTTGAGGCGGATATCCGTTGGCGAAAGCCAGTCATTGGCGTTGAGATGCTGAGAAGGCAGGATATCCGGCGTGGATCAGGCGTCTGATCCGGAAACGTAAGCCAGGAGACCGATGCAGAGCAGCCATGTTGGTGCGTCCGAATAATGGCGTGTTGGGTGTAAAATGCAAACACGGATACAACGGATCGTCTGTTGTATCTTTTTTTGCAGATTCGGGCCGCGGCGATATTTTGTTTCGACGCGGCCTTTTTTCACCCGTATCACATTTGAAGGAGAACCAACATGGTCAAAGGCTATCAAAAATATTTGCAGTCGGTGCAAAAAGAGGCGATCGCCCACCGCAAAAAGCTGGAGCGGGAGTTCCGGGATTCCCACAGAGGCTGGACGGATGAGCAGCTGCTGAACTATTTAGCGAATATATGCCGGCGGATGGGACGAAACCCGAAGGAGCACGAAGTGACCGGCAGTACATATCTCAAGGAGCGGCTGAGACGCCCATGGAAGGAGATTGTACGGTTGGCGCGGCAGATGCCGGGAGCGGGGCCGGAGCTGGCAGCGGCGCCGCCGGAAAAAGAAGAGCCGGTTTTAACGGAGACGCCTCAAAGCAGCGATGATACCCTCCGCCGGATCGCCCAGGACAGGGCTTTCGCGGAGGCCCACAGCGGGGACACCGACGAGGAGCTGCTGGCCTACCTCCGGCAGCGCGCGGAAGAGCTGGGCCACGCCCCCACCAAGGCGGAGGTTGTGGGCGCGGCATATATCAAGGAGCGGTTTGTCTACTGGAACATCGCCCTGACGCTGGCGGGGCTGCCCATGCCGGCGGGGACGCGGCCGCCCAAGGAACAGGACATCATCGACTACCGCACCGGCCGCCTCCGGGAGAGAGCGGAGGCAAAGCGGCGGAAACAGGAAAATTGCGAAGGGCGCGCCCTTCGCAGCTGTGGGAAACCCCACAGCTGATTCCGCCTTTCTACATACTATATTGCATGACAACGGGCCTTTGCCCGTCTCATATGGCGAACAAGCGCCGACAAGTGAATAGCGGCAGAGAGAGATGATACAGGTTACAGGGAAGTGTGCCGGGAGCGCCGCCCCAGCAGTCAAGGGGAGACTGCAACGGGGAGCGGAGGCAGGAGCACACCAAGGGCCTGACAACGCGGTCTACGTCGGGGAGGGCGGGAGCGCAGGAACGGGTATCTATTGCCGTGTGGAACTGCCGGCCAGACCCCGGAAGGGGAATGGTCCGGCTTAGTGACGATAGCTATTTATCATAATTTTCCCTTTGTTTGAATCGATTTTGGCTGTGGGAACAGCAGGCCCCTCATATGGGGGGCCTGTTGCTTATTAAGCAGAATGATAGTTGACATGGAATGGAGGGAGCGGCTGTGAAAGACCTTTCGGCACGTTTGGAGGCGCTCCGGAAAAGATGTGGACTCAGTTACCAAGAGATTGCACTCAGGTCCGGAGTATCCATCAGCACCGTCCGCCGCATTTTCAGCGGTGAGTCGGATCTGCGAACGATCCTGAATTTACGGGATATTCTGAAAGCAATGGACTGCCGGTGGGGAGACTTGGATGATGAGAGTACCAATAAGAGCGTTCAGCGGGAGCAAGCGCCCCCTATCATCCAGGTCAACGGAATATCGGAGGAAGAATATCAGGAGCGGTTGAAGCCCTATCTACAGCATCTGGATGACCTGACCAGGTCCCGCAGGCTGTTATTCCGCTGCTGCTGTGTTCTGGTAATCTTCATTGTGGCCATACTGGTATTTGACATTGTAAACCCGGGAATCGGATTTGTGCGGACGTAGAGCCGCTGTCAAGTACCAGCTGGCGCTTTTTTTCTGCAAATTCCACTAAAAGCGCAGTTCATTTTTGAACAGAAAAGTGGAGCGCCAAAAGTTCTGAAAAACTGATAATTTTCGGTAAAACAGGAACTGGTAAGGGGCACTTAGTCAAAACTGAACTTTCAAAAAATCATTTTTGAACGCCCAAAAATCAAAAATGAACGTGAAAAGTCAGAAATGAATGTTGACAAAATCGGCCCCACGGGTGTACTTTCGGGCCAGAAGTTCAAACCGACGCCGGCCCGGACGGCCAGAGCGGAGGACGAGAGCTTTCGGGTCCCACCGTACCAAACCGCAAATGGATTTTTTTAGAAAGGAGGCGTTCCCCAATGGACAGGCACAGCCAGCCGACTGTTTCCCGCCGGACCAATCCCCGCCGTAGGGAGAGGACAGGCGCGCACAGCAGCCGGAGAGAGTGAAGGTTCGTATTACCTGCAACGCGCATAAAGGAGAGCCGGCCTGTTCCACGCCGCGGCGGGCGGGAGCGGGGGACGCTTTCCGATGTGACGAGTAGACGCTTTTGACACAGGCCGCCGGACGGTCCCCCGGACCGGCGGCAAGGCAAACAGGGGGAACAAAAATATTATGAAAGGAAGCTATCGTCATGAAAAAGACAAGTAAGAAAATTCTGGCCATGGTGCTGGCCCTGATGATGGTTCTGTCCATGGGCGCGACCGCGTTCGCAGCGGAGGAGCCGGAAGATATCACTGTGACGTTGAGCGTGGTGAACGAAGACCCAACAGGAGAAGCCTTTGAGGATGTGGATGTCACGCTTCCTGATGGCTCCACTATCTACACCTTGCTCACTGAGTACAACCGCAGCAACGGCGATACGGGTGACGTATTGTGGACAACCACAGGTTCCACGTATGGCGACAGTTGGTATTTGGATTCCATGTCATACGGCGGCGCGGACTATGCGACAGAACCTTCTGAGAAAGCACCTGCAAATTATAATATTGCAGAGAATGCTTGGTACAAGGGTTATGGCCTTCTGTCTGTGAACAAGAATGATGACGGCACAACAAGTTACACATACCTTTACGCTGGATACGCGTGGACCTATGATGTCGAGGGCAATCCGAATCATCAGGATGTGAACACCACGACGATGAATCAGTTCCATCTTAGTGCGGGAGATAAAGTCGTACTGACCTACCAACTGCAGATTACACAGTGGACACAGGATAAGCCATACACTAATGTTTATCCTTACCTTCCTGAAAATCCGCCGACAGCATCTCACTGATAGCTCAATAACAGTTTATTTGTAGCATATAGCAATCATGAAAAGGTGTGCGCCTCAACAGGGGCGCACACCTTTTTAAGGAGGTTTAGGTAAAACAATTATGAAGATGAAAATAGCTTTATCAAATATACGTGGAAAGGCTCAACGTTTGCTTAGCCTCTTAGTGGCATTTTTTTTGCTGTTTTCGCCTGTAACAGGTCTTTCTAACACCGCCAGGGCAGCGGAACTTCCTTCCACGCCAGAAGGGCAATGTTCAAACAGTTATCTGTCTGATTTAAAGATATTCTTTTCGAATGCGCCATATAAAGAAACGGAGTTTCCCGGATTTAGTAGCTTTTCTCAGACAACCACGAACTATAATCTTGATGATATAGTTCCTGTTGACTTAGTGATGCATCTATCCATTGGCGAAAATTATAAGGATAAAGACCTTTATGCTATAGCGTTGATAGACGGGGAAAGACATTCTGACACAGATATAAATAATTCTAGACTTGCAGTAATAAAGCCTAAAGGAAGTACCATCGCGGACATCAAGATTCCTTTAAATACTAAAAGAGTCCTCCGTAATTTTTTAGAAGCAGGAGATTTGGATGAACATGTTCTTTCGCTTGTAATCTATCCAAAAGAAGAGCACCCATGGGAAGCAACATGGAAATTTCCGGATGATACCAGTGATTACGATATATATAATTTCAAATTTTCTACTGCGAAAACAGCTATTATATCCCAAATTACAATAAAAGCAAATAATAGTACGATTAAACCTATATCGCCTCCCTCTCCTGGCACTTCTTTCAAAAGCGAGGAGCTTGTCTTAGGAGAGCCCACATATACTTATCTGCCTAACCAAAACACATTGGATAGTCTGGCAGTGAAATGGAATTATACTGATAACTTGACACTCTTCCGGAAATACGGCGATGGCGAATGGACGGATATAACAGCTGATAAAACTGGTACATCTACAAAAACGGTAACAGTTAAAAATATTAACCTCGAGGAATGTATCCCAAGCGATTCTGAAAACGCACGGATTCAGTTGAAAACCGAGTGCGGCGGGAAAGAGCGCATTTTGACGCTGGAATTTATCTTACCTAAAGACAACACTCCGGTCATTCTTGCGCATCCTCAAGGATATACACGCGAAAAGACTACTCCACCGACCAGTTTATCCGTTGCGGTAGAAAACCCGGATGAAAATATAACTTACCAGTGGCAGAGCTCAAGTAAAGATAGCGGTTATACCAACATTCCCGACGCAACATCAAATACATATACACCCCCTGCCAATGCGCCTGCCGGGGATACTTATTACAGATGCTGCGTAACCAGGACTGTTAATGAAATTCCGTTTACTGTCTATAGCGACGGCGCAAAAGTTACGGTAGAGTTGACCTATGTCAATCAAGTTACACCAATTAAAGATTTTCCCTTTGCGAAAGACGCGCAGAAAAAGGACGTTGATACTGTTCGCACAGAATATGAACAGGGAGAAAAATTTGGTTCGTTCCTTGTGCGTCTGCCCAGTAAACCAGAACCGGGTACAAAATACAAATTTGAGGTCCTCTATAATACGACAGATTCGATAGAGGGGGCGCAGCCTTGCGACGTTTCCATAACGCAACCCTTTGACGGGAGCGGGTTTATTGATTATGCTATCGCCGCCAACAGTGGTTTCCAGGAGGTCGGAGACTACTATATCTTCTGTAAAATCACCGGTGTCAGCCTGGACGAGACAATGGAATCTGAACCCTACATCGGCAAGGTAAAGCTGACATATAAGCCCATCTCTTTCCAGTGGCTCAGCGGCGGCACCGGCGTCGCCAGCGACCCCTTCCTGATCAAATCCGTGGAGGACTTGAAGCGAATCCAGCAGGCGGTAAATGAGGACCACAACCAGCTGACCAGTCACTGTTTCAAGCTGGACGGCGATATCACCTTCCCCCAGGATTGGGAGCCCATTGGCACGGTGGATAATGGTAAAACCATCCCCTTCGCGGGTCAGTTGGATGGCGGCGGCCACACCGTCACCGTGGCTACAGGGGGCAAGCCGCTGTTCAAGTATGTGCGAAACGCTGTAATCAAAAATCTGAATATTTACGGAGAGCAGATCGACGGCTGCGGTCTAGTAAACGGCTACTTCGTGGACTATGGCGACGACGGCGACTACTGGAACGGCACACCGGAGTGCGCCACTCTGGAGAATGTGCGTCTGCTCTCCGGCTCCTCCACGAAAGGTTCCGGCATCATTGCGGGCAGCGGTTCCGGCGCCAACACCATCACCATGCGCAACTGTGTGGTGGAGGAGAATGTCACCATCGGCTATACCGGCACGGAGAGCGGCATCGGGTCCTTTGGCGGCGGCCACTTTAACGGGGTGTTGACAGGCTGTACCAGCTACGCCACCGTACAAGGCGCCAGCCTTGTCGGCGGCCTTGTGGGCGGCAAGGGCGAATCCATGGGCCTTTGCAGCTTCACCAACTGCGGCTTCGCGGGAACTGTCAAGGCTACAGGGGACTGGATAGGCGGCATTATCGGGGGCGGCTATAAGTCCGAGTCTGCGCCCAACACCATGCCGGTCTCCTTCAACAACTGCTATGTGGCCGCGGACATTACCGGTAACGACTACATCGGCGGCATCTTCGGCGGCGAGGGCGGTTTGATGGATGCCCTCAATGAGTGCATCCTGAGCAACAGCGGCTACTACGGCAAAATCAACGCCAGCGGCAGCAATGTAGGCGGCATCATCGGCTACTACAAGGGCGTCAACACGCTCACGAAGATGGAGAACAACTATTTCTGTGAGACTGGCGGCAAAGTCACCAAGGCAATTGGTACGGTTGGAAATTTTGTGATTGGTAGCGGTAAGTCTCCTTTTGCTACGCGGGCAGACGCCGAGGCATGGTTGACGAACGCTGGCAGTTCCAAAACCGCAGAGGAGTTCAAGAACGGTACAGTAGCGGAACTGCTCAACAGCGGCGACACCTCCATGAAGAACTGGGCCCAGGGTCCCGATGGCTACCCCGTCCACGACAGCGCCACGGTTGTCGTCACAGAGCTGAAGATCA
>CANRHK010000057.1 GCA_947630395.1 uncultured Oscillospiraceae bacterium | reverse complement strand
TGGGCTCCTGGCCCTCGCTGAACTCCACGATCATCTTCTGGGTCATGAAGTTGACGGTGGCGGCCTGCACGCCGGCGGTCTTGCGGGCGGCGTCCTCCATCAGGTTGGCGCAGTTGGCGCAGTCCACTTCAATCTTATATGTCTTCTTCATAGGGGCGCTCCTCCTTGCATACAATAGATTTTACGATTAAGTACTTGTTTAATCAATCTGCTTGCAGTATAATGCGGTTGACGGTGCAAGTCAATAGCCGCCCGCTATTCCCTGCCGAACGGGCGAAACATTTTTCTGTTCGGGCGAAAGCTCATAGGAAAGGAGAACCCGCCATGACCGATATCAAACTGCCCCATGAGCACGGGGAGGGGCCCAACACACAGCTGATTCAGGAGCAGCTGGGCCGCGTGGAACACTTCCAGACCGTCGCGGAGGTGTTCCGGCAGCTGGGCGACCCCACCAGGGTCCGGATTTTCTGGCTGCTGTGCCACTGCGAGGAGTGCGTGGTGAACATCTCCGCCATGCTGGACATGTCCAGTCCGGCGGTGTCCCACCATCTGCGGTCCCTCCGGAACAGCGGCCTGATTGTCAGCCGCCGGGACGGCAAGGAGGTCTACTACCGGGCGGCGGACACGCCCGAGAGCCAGCTCCTGCACCGGATGATTGAGCAGGTGATGGAGATCACCTGCCCGGAGGAGGGGAAACCCGCCGAGCCTCCGGCATATCCGCCGGAACAAGTTGAAATCGCCCGGAAGGTCCACGACCAGCTCCTCCGGCACATGGAGCGGCGCTTCACCATTGAGGAGCTGGCCCGGCAGTACCTCATCAACCCCACCACCCTGAAGGCGGTGTTCAAATCCGTCTACGGCACCTCCCTGGCGGCGCACATCAAGGAGCACCGCATGGCGCTGGCGGCCCGGCTGCTGCAAAAGAGCGACATGAGCATCGCGGAAATCGCCCGGGCGGTGGGCTACGACAGCCAGAGCAGATTCAGCGCGGCCTTCAAGGCGTTTTTCCACATGCTGCCCAGCGAATACCGAAAGCACTGTGACGCAGCGGCGTATGAGTGCAGCTGCCGGCCTCTGTGATTTCAGCCGCGGCCTGCCCGCCAGCCAGTTTGGCAGCTTCACATCCGGGGCAAGGGCTTTGAACCGTGCCAGCTGCTTTCCGGCTTGCTTGATGTATGATAGCTGTTCTCCAATGGCTTTCCTCAGCTTCTTCACAGTCCAGCGCTTAGATTTGGCTATGTTCAGGTAGGACTTTGGGTTGGTTCATGTTGTTGGTGTTTGAAAGAATGTTCATGGATGCAATCCTCCTTATGCAACTCCTTTTTCTTCGTTTCTCTTAAGGTTATTATTCACCCTGATGACCGTATCACATCTGTCAATGACACCTTGATCGTGAGAAATATACACGATACCGGCGCCAATTTTCTTGGCGTGAGCTTCGATGTTTGAGAGAACGTAACTCGTAGCACGTGAGTCCAGATTCGCTGTAATCTCATCAAACACATACAGATTGGGATGGCGCAGGAAAGCACGAGCCAGAGATAGACGCTGCTTCATACCTCCAGAGAGTTCCTCTGCCTTTTCTCCGATGGTGAATTGAAGTGCCTCCATAGGGTCCTTGCGAATTACGGTAGCACTATGACCATCACCGACCAGACGGACGGAGCTGAGAGCATAGATCAGCTCTTCATCGCTCACGTTTCTGTCAAGTCCGTAGATGAGATTCTCTCGGACTGTGCCGGCAATAAAGAAGGAACCCTGCGGAGAGTAGTAGAGCAAGTCCGTAAGCTCTTTCTGGGAGTAGCTTTCCTGATCGTGACCGAACAAAGACACCTTCCCTTGTGTGTGCGGATAGTATCTGTTCAAGCAACGGATCAAGCTGGTTTTCCCGCAGCCATTTGCCCCCTGCAAAGCGACTACCTTATTTGCCGGGATAGTAATACTATCATACCAGGCAAGCGGTGTATCTTTTTCAGGATTAGTTACGACTACGTTTTCAACACGAATCTCGCTATTGCTGGGATCCCCGCCAGATGCCTGAATGTCGAACACCTCATCGGAAGGGCTGGTTGCGACATCAATTAATGCTTTAGCTTTAATAACCGAGGATGCTGTTTCGTCCATGAAGCGATAGACTTCATCAATCGGCTTTATCAGCTGCTGGAACAGTAGGCAAACAGTAATAACCGAGCCGGCAGACATCTTTCCGTTTGCGATGAGCGCGATAGAAACAACGAGAAGAATCACCTGGAACGAGATCTTGCAGAGCTGTTTAAGGCAGTCAAAGCCACCCATGAAGCGATGATGTCTTTTCTCGGTGCGGCTAATGTTCAGGATGTTAGGGACAAGGCGCTTTCTCTCGTAAGCCTCTGCATGCATGCCTCTGATCAGCTCCAGATTGGAAATCGACTGACAGATTTGCCCATCCAGTGCGTTCTTCTGACTGACAATGTTCTCTCTGATTCCGTTCTGCGAACGAATCTGGAATGCGGAAATCGTGACTGTGAGAGCCAGGTAAAGAACCATGATTCCAACCATGATACCCGGTGCATTGAGAAAGACTTGGACAAGCGTACACACTGCGGTAAGCACAGTGGCAAAAACATCATTGCACATGATTTTGATGAGCTGACTGAAGCCTGCCACACCTTGATTCAGCTGTGCTGTCTTTTCACCACTCAGGCACCCGGAATAATAGGAAACGGGCATTTTCAGGAGCTTCTCAATACTATACTCCCTAACCTCCGACTCGTGTGTGGCGATGATACAATCAAGAAGAACCCTGCGGGCGATAGTAATGCACTCGGAAGCGAGGTAAATCAGGCCAAATGTCAGAATGGCCACCGAACCCTGAGCAATCGTTCGGATAGTTCCGTTGGAGATGCTCGTATACAATGCACCCAGTCTGACCGGCCAGACGGAAGCAAGGAGAGAGCTAATAAACGCCATAGAGATAACTCCGATGCACTTGATCTTCGTCTGCTTGCTCATGATAGAGAGATACTCTTTCATTGTTATTTGCTCCTTTCTTATGCTGCGACTTCGCGGTCTTCACAGCGTCTGCTGTAAGTTGCTTCCTTGCTGGTTGTGATGACTTTCCGTCTTTCCGGTCCGGCTCTTGGACGGCGCAGAACTGGGGATACCAAAGATTCCCGGCAGATACACCAGGATGCCTGCGGACGCAATACCATAGAGGGAAGGAACGGAAATCTCAAGCGCCGTTACGGCCTCGACCTGATCATGTCCAAGTTGGATGAGACGGCGAAAACAGAAGCGCCTTCCCTCGTTCCCATGTGTATCCTTCACCCATATTTCTCCTGGCTATTGTAACATACGTTTGCCAGCGCGTCTATTCAAAATATTCAGCGAGAGCATCGAGAAGTTCAGAAACCCTGCCAGGGATATCGTCCCATGTGGCTGCGGTATTCTGAATTTCGCCATTGGGAATACTGGCGGGACCCCATCGTGTCCGCCGTGCAAAACCCAACGGTGCCCAATATGCTGGATGTCAAGATTGTCATGGGGCAGACCACCATCCACTACACCACCCGGCAACGGCAACACCACCGTCACCGCCCTCAAATCATCCTCATGCTCCCGCAATGTCCCCAGGTATGCCTCCAGGCGCTTGCGCCGCCCGGAGGGCGTTTTGAGGAGCAGGGCGGCCAGCACCACCGCCATGACGGCCACCTCCGGCCTGCGCTCCATAGCAAAGGTGATGAGGCTGCTAAAAAGGCCGCTGAAAATTCCGTGTAAACGACAAGCCTCGACAGTATGAAAAAAAGGCTCGAGTCTGTCAAGAATGGAAATACAAACCAACGTGACAGAGGAGAGGACAAACATGCAGCGAGTACCAGCGGAATTGTATACCTTATTTTTCTCCCCTTGTTTTTACTTCCTTGTTTACAGGCTGTTTACTCATTCAATTACCCCAAACTTGCCCCAAAAAGGTTGACTTTGGGGCGGCAGTCGGCTATACTCGAAGGAATATCACCGCAGCATATCGCCGCCAAAGCAGCCTAAGTGATGCACACGGGCAGCGGCGACGCATACACTATCCTACGCACCGGCTTATGACGCAGTGCAGGAGGATTTTCTATGAAAACGAACAGCAGCTTTGAGCGGGACGCCGCCGCGGTCTCCACGGTGAGCATCGTGGGCAACCTGATACTGACCCTCTTCAAGGTGGCGGCGGGCATTCTGGCCCACTCCAGCGCCATGATTAGCGATGCGGTCCACTCCGCCTCCGACGTGCTCAGCACTATCATCGCCATGGTTGGCATCAGGCTCTCCACCCGCAAGCCCGACCGCGTACACCCCTACGGCCACGAGCGCTTCGAGTGCGTGGCCGCCATCGTCCTGTCCGTGATCCTGGTAATGACCGGCCTCTCCATCGGCGCCGGCGCGGCGGGGAGCATCGCGGGCGGCGGGGAGGCGCTGACAGTTCCGGGCCGGCTGGCCCTGGTGGCCGCTGTGGTCTCCATTGTGGTGAAGGAGGCCATGTACTGGTACACCAAGCACTATGCGGCCAAGTACAACTCCAGCGCCCTGAAGGCCAGCGCCTGGGACCATCGCAGCGATGCCTTCTCCTCCGTAGGTGCCCTTATCGGCATCGCCGGGGCCCGGATGGGCTACGCCGTGCTGGACCCCATCGCCAGCCTCATTATCTGCGTCTTCATTTTGAAGGCGGCCTATGACATCTTCCGGGAGGCCATCGACAAGATGGTGGACCGCGCCTGCGCCCCGGAGGTGGAGGAGACCATCCGGCGCTGCGCGCTGGAGCAGGAGGGGGTGCTGGGCATCGACCTGCTCCAGACCCGGGAGTTCGGCAACCGGATCTACGTGGACATGGAGATCCGGGCCGACGGCAACCAGACTTTGTTCCAGAGCCACCGCATCGCGGAGAGCGTCCACAGCGCCGTGGAGGATAAACTGCCGGATGTGAAGCACATCATGGTCCACGTCAACCCCGTGAGTCCCCCGGAACCGGCGGATCGTTGAAAACGCCCCTTGCGTTTTCCGCGCGGAAATGATATAATCGGACACAGAGAGCGCGGCTTTCCAGCGCGCCGCAATCAGGGAGGATGTATGCAGATAGAGATGTATCGCGACTATATGGCCAGGCAGCTGGCCGCTTTGGCGGCTATCGACAGCCCCAGCGGCTACACCGACAGGGTGGAGGAATATCTGGTGGGGGAGTTCCGGCGCCTGGGCTTCGCCCCCCGGCGGCTGAACAAGGGGGGCGTCTTCGTCAGCCTGGGCGGGGAGGACCGGCACCCCATGACCATGCTCTCCCATGTGGATACGCTCTGCGCGGTGGTGCGCGGCATCAAGTCCGACGGGCGCCTGGCCATATCCAACGTGAATCTCCATATCAACGCCGTGGAGACGGAGAATGTCCGTATTATCACCCGTTTTGACGGCATATACGAGGGGACCATCCAGCTGGTGAACCCGTCGGTACACGTGAACTCGGATGTCACCCGGCGGCGGGACTTTGAAACCAATATGGAGGTTGTGTTGGACGAGCTGGTCTTTTCGGCGGAGGATGTGAAAAAGCTGGGCATCCGTCCCGGCGACGTCATCGCCCTGGACCCCCGCTTCCGCATTACGGAGAAGGGCTTCATCAAGAGCCGCTTTCTGGACGACAAGATCTCGGTGGCGTGCCTGCTGGGCTTCGCCAGGTACATATCCGAAAACGGCGTGAAGCTGCCCCGCCGGGTGGATATTCTCATCACCGCCTTTGAGGAGGTGGGCCACGGCGGCTCCTGCGGCATCCCCGGGGACGCGGTGGAGATCCTCTCCGTGGATATGGGTTGCGTGGGCGCGGATCTCACCTGCACCGAGCAGATGGTGTCCATCTGTGCCAAGGACAGCCGCGGCATTTACAACCGCCGGGTGACGGACAACCTGATCCGCGCGGCGGAGGAGGACAAGATCCGCTACGCCGTGGATATCTATCCCCACTACAGCTCCGACGCCTCCGTGGCCCTGGAGTCGGGCTACGACGTGCGTGCGGGCCTTATCGGCCCCGGCGTCTACGCCTCTCACGGCTATGAGCGGAGTCACTTGGACGGCCTCATGGAGACCTTCCGCCTGCTGTGCGCCTACACCCGGCGGGATCGCTTTGAGGAATGAAGCGGGCACGGTGGATGATTGCGGCCTCCATGGCCGTGTGGGGGACTTTGGGACCCTTTGTCCGACGAATCTCCGTCTCCTCCGGAGAGCTGGCCCTCTACCGGGCTGTTTTGGCGGTGGCCTTTATCGCCGCCTACCTGCTGCTTACCCAGCAGCCCATCCCTTTCCGGGAAATCCGGCGGGAGGTGCCCCTGCTGCTCCTTTCCGGCGTGGCCATGGGCGTCAACTGGATACTGCTCTTTGAGGCCTACAAATACACCACCGTCTCCATGGCCACCTTGAGCTACTACTTCGCCCCGATGATTGTGACGGCGGCGTCCCAGGTGCTGTTCCGGGAGAAGCTGACGGGGCGGCAGATCCTCTGCTTTGCGATGGCCACCCTGGGGCTGGCGCTGATCACCGGCACCGGCGGCGCGGGGCAGAGCGGGACGGACCTCACCGGCATCGCCCTGGGCCTGGGCGCCGCGGTGTTCTACGCCAGCGTGGTGCTCATTAACAAGCGGATCCAACGGGTAGAGGGCATCCACCGCTGCTTTTTGCAGTTTCTGGCCGCCATTGTCACCCTGATCCCCTACGTGGCCGCCACGGGCGGCGTCACCTTGACGCACATGGACGGCGCGGGCTGGGGGTGCTTGCTGGTGGTGGGCCTCGTCCACACCGGCGTGGCCTACTGTATGTACTTCTCCTGCCTGAGGGAGGTGCCGGGCCAGGAGGCGGCCATTCTCAGCTACATCGACCCCCTGGTGGCGGTGGTCATGTCCGTGACGCTGCTGGGGGAGCCCATGACCGTCTGGCAGGCGGCGGGCGGCGCGCTGATCCTGGGCTTTACCCTCTTAAACGAGCTCTCTCCGGGGCGGGTCAGCTAACACGCCCCGGCGCTGTCTGGAGGCCGTCTCAGAAGACGGCCTTTCTGTTTGCGGCTTTTTAGGCGTCATTCCGCAAGGAACTCTTGCTTTTTCCAAAAAAAGGTGTATGATAAGGGTACAATTTTAAGAAAGAGGCGTATCCTTTATGAGCAAAGTAAATGTAATCTCCGGCTTTTTGGGGGCGGGCAAGACCACGCTGATCAAGAAGCTGCTGGACGAGGCCCTTAAGGGGGAGAAGATTGTCCTGATTGAGAACGAGTTCGGCGAGATCGGCATCGACGGCGGCTTTCTCAAGGAGTCCGGCATTGAGATCTCCGAGATGAACTCCGGGTGCATCTGCTGCTCCCTGGTGGGCGACTTCGGCGAGGCTCTGGAGAAGGTCATGGACCAGTTCCACCCCGACCGGATCCTCATCGAGCCCTCCGGCGTGGGCAAGCTGTCCGACGTGATCCGGGCCGTCCAGGGCGTGGCCGGGCATGTGGAGGGCATGGAGCTGGGCTGCGCGGTCACCGTGGCCGACGCCACCAAGTGCAAGGTGTATCTGAAGAACTTCGGCGAGTTCTATGAGAACCAGATCCAGTACGCCGGGGCCATCATCCTCAGCCGTACCCAGAAGCTGACTCCCGAGAAGCTGGAGGCCGCTGTGGCCCTGTTGCGGGAGAAAAACGCCAACGCCCCCATCGTCACCACCCCGTGGGACCAGCTCACCGGCGCACAGCTCCTCTCAGCCATGGAGAAGGGCAACACCCTGGCCGAGGACCTGCTGGCCGCTCTGGCCGCCGAGGACGACGATGATGACGACGAGTGCGGCTGCCACCACCATCACCACCATGATGACGATGATGATCACGAGTGCTGCCACCACCATGACCATGACCACGATGATGACCATGATGATCATGACCACGAGCACCATCATCATGAGCACGACGGGCACGAGCACCACCATCATCACCATCACCACCACGGCCACGACGCCGACGAGGTGTTCACCAGCTGGGGCGTGGAGACCACCCACAGCTTCACCGCAGAGAAGCTGGAGAGCATCCTGACCGCCCTGGATGGCGGCGCCTACGGCGCGGTGCTGCGGTGCAAGGGCATTGTCCCCGCCGGGGACGGCGCCTGGCTCCACTTCGACTACGTGCCCGAGGAGCACGAGGTCCGCACCGGCCCCGCCGACTACACCGGCCGCCTGTGCGTCATCGGCAGCGATCTGAAGGAAGACGCACTCAAATCTCTCTTCGAGGTGTAAGCCATGCCCGCCAAGACCTATCCCGTCTACCTCATTGCCGGCTTTCTGGACAGCGGCAAGACCTCCTTCATCAACGGCATCCTCTCCGACGGCTTCGCCCTGGACGACCGCACCCTCTTGCTGCGTTGCGAGGAGGGGGAGGAGGAGTACAACCCCAAGCTGTTGCGGAACGTCACGGTGGTGACGGTGGACGACCCGTCGGATCTGACCCCTAAATTTCTCCAGACCGAGCAGCGCAAGTGCCGGGCCGAGCAGATCATTGTGGAGTACAACGGCATGTGGTCCATCCAGGACTTCTACGCCAACGCCATGCCTAGAAACTGGGTGCTCTATCAGATCATCGTCACCGCCGACGGCCCCACCTTCGAGATGTACGCCAAGAACATGCCGGATAAAATGATGGAGAAGCTGCGCAACGCGGACATGATCCTCTTTAACCGCTGCACCGACGATATCTGCGCATCCCTGCGGCAGAAGAACCTGCGGTTGGTGAACCGCCGGGCGGACATCTACCTGGAGAAGGAGGACGGCACCAGCGAGAACTATATGAACGGCACCGTCTCCGCCTTCCACCTGGATGACCCCATTATCGACGTGTCCCACGAGGACTACGGCCTGTGGTATATCGAGATCATGGACAATCCGGAGATGTACGCCGGGAAGACCGTCCGCTTCCGGGCCATCATGTGCAAGCCCCCCCAGTACGGGAAATATTTCACCCCCGGCCGCTTCGCCATGGTCTGTTGCGCCCAGGACATGAACTTCCTGGCCGTGCCCTGCATCGGCTGGGACGTCAGCAAGATCCCGGAGAAGGCGTGGGTGGAGATCACCGCCGAGGCCCGGGTGGAGCACTGGGACCCTTACGAGGGGGACGGCCCGGTGCTGCACGTCAAGGACCTTCAGCCCTGCCAAAAGCCCAAAGAAGAACTGGTCCAGATGTGAACCGCTTTTCAGAAGAATACAGAGACGCGGCGGGAGCTTCGGCTCCCGCCGCGTTGTTGTGCAACGAAACCCCCGCCATAGTGGCGGGGTTGGGAAAAGGTTAACCGGTGAGGAGGAAAGAGACACTCCTAATGTGTTAGAATAAAGCAGACCTGGTCCGCATTCTTATCGCCGCGGCGGTCCTGCTGATCCTCCAGTTTTTCCCGGCGGAGGTGTTCGCGCGGCTGGACGGTGCCCTGTTTCCCACAGCGGGGCGCTGGGCGCGGCTGGCCCTGTATCTGGCGGACTACTTTCTCATCGGTTATGACATTCTGCGGAAGGCTTTCAAGGGCATTCTGAACCGGCGGGTATTTGACGAGAACTTCCTCATGGCGGTGGCCACGGTGGGGGCCATGGTCCTGGCCGTGTACGAGAACGGCGACTATCTGGAGGCCATCGCCGTCATGCTGCTCTATCAGGTGGGCGAGTGGTTCCAGAGCTACGCCGTGGGCAAGAGCCGCCGCAACATCAGCGATCTGATGGACATCCGGCCCGACTACGCCAACATTGAGCGGGACGGGAGGCTGGAGCAGGTGGACCCGGAAGAGGTGGAGATCGGTGCCGTGATTGTGGTGCAGCCCGGGGAGAAGGTGCCCATCGACGGCACCGTGATTGAGGGCAGATCCGCGCTGAACACCAGCGCCCTCACCGGCGAGAGCCTGCCCCGGGAGGCCAAGGTGGGCGACGAGATCATCAGCGGCTGCATCAATATGACGGGCGTTTTGAAGATCCGGACCACCAAGGAGTTCGGGGAGTCCACCGTGTCCAAGATCCTGGATCTGGTGGAGAACGCCAGCTCCCGCAAGTCCAAATCCGAGGACTTCATCTCCAAATTCGCCAAGATCTACACCCCCGCCGTGTGCTACAGCGCCCTGGCCCTGGCTATCCTGCCGCCGCCGGTGCGGCTGCTGATTCTGGATGTGCCCGCCGACTGGGGCACCTGGATCTACCGGGCGCTGACCTTCCTGGTCATCAGCTGCCCCTGCGCGCTGGTCATCAGCATCCCCCTCAGCTTCTTCGCCGGCATCGGCGGAGCCAGCCGGGAGGGTATCCTGGTAAAGGGCTCCAATTATCTGGAGAGCCTGTCCCGGACCAAGGTGATGGTGTTCGACAAGACCGGTACTCTGACCCAGGGGGTGTTTGAGGTCAGCGGCATCCACCACAGCGAGATGGAGGAGGAAAAGCTGATTGAATACGCGGCTCTGGCGGAGAGCGCGTCCTCCCATCCCATCAGCAAGAGCCTCCAGCGGGCCTACGGCAGGGAGCCGGACCGCACCCGCGTCAGCGATATTCAGGAGATCAGCGGTGGCGGCGTCATCGCCAAGGTGGACGGCGTGGAGGTGGCCGCCGGCAATGACAAGCTGATGAAGCGCCTGGACATCCCCTATATCCCTTGCCGCCAGGCCGGCACCATCATCCATATGGCCATCAACGGCGCGTATGCCGGGCATATTCTGATCTCCGACATTGTGAAGCCCAACTCTCAAAAGGCCATTGCCGCGCTGAAAAAGGCGGGCGTGGAGAAGACGGTGATGCTGACCGGTGACGGGAGGAAGGTGGCCGGCCAGGTGGCGGCGGACCTCCGTATCGACGAGGTCTACAGCGAGCTGCTCCCGGCGGACAAGGTGGCCAAGGTAGAGGATCTGCTGCGGGCCAAGTCCGGCAAGGCCATGCTGGCCTTTGTGGGCGACGGCATCAACGACGCCCCCGTGCTGTCCCGGGCCGACATCGGCATCGCCATGGGCGCCATGGGATCCGATGCCGCCATCGAGGCGGCGGACGTGGTCCTGATGGACGACGACCCCATGAAGATTGCCAAGGCCATCAAGATCTCCCGGAAGTGCCTGGGCATCGTGTATCAGAACATCGTCATGGCGCTGAGCATCAAATTCGCCTGCCTGATTCTGGGCGCCGTGGGAATCGCCAACATGTACCTGGCCATCTTCGCCGACGTGGGCGTCATGATCCTGGCGGTGCTCAACGCCATCCGCTGCCTGTCGGTGAAGCGTCTCTGACGGCGGAGAGGCCCGCGCCATTGCTTCTCAGACTAAAACCCCCGGGGCAGCTGACATGATTCAACTGCCCCGGGGGTTTGCTATGCCCTGTGGCCGGTTCCGACGGCCACGGCGGCAAGCATCAAAACAGGGAGGGGGGCCGGCCCCCTCCCTATTATCAGTGGTTTCGATCGTATAATATTTGCAGTCCACGCAGGAGCAGATCCGTCCGCAGATGGACCTCCCGCTGGCAGAAGGGCGCCACGGAGGGCGCCAGCCCGCCGGTCAGCACCGCTGTCACCGGCTCCCCCAGATCCTGCTCCACCCGGCCGACGAGCCCGTCCACCATGGCGGCGGCGCCATACACGGCGCCCGAGCGCATGCACTCCTCTGTGTTCACGCCCAGCAGCGCCCGAGGGGGCGCGAAGTCGATGTAGGGCAGCTGGGCCGCTCTGGCCGACAGCGCGTCCATGGACACACGCAGCCCGGGGATAATCATGCCGCCGATGTAGTCCCCCGCCCGGTTAATGACCGAGAGGGTGGTGGCGGTACCCATGTCCACCACCACCAAAGGCGGAGGGTACAGGGCCCGGGCCGCCACGGCGTCCACAACGCGGTCCGTGCCCAGACGCTGGGGCTGCTCCACCAGCAGCCGCATGCCCGTGTCCATGTCCGGGCTCACCACCAGCAGCCGCCGGCCCGTGATGCGCTCCA
>CANRHK010000056.1 GCA_947630395.1 uncultured Oscillospiraceae bacterium | reverse complement strand
AGAGGGCCCCCTGCATCTTGCAGGGCCCCGCCGGCTGCTTGTAGCGCCCCGGCAGGCCCCCCAGGAAGCTCTCCACGGACTGCCAGGGCTCAATGCCCAGCACGGACTCCACGGGCCCGGTCATGCCCAGGTCCGTGAGGTAGCCGGTGCCCTTGGGGTAGACCCGTTCGTCGGCGGTGGGGACGTGGGTGTGGGTCCCCCAGAGGGCGGAGACCCGCCCGTCCAGATAGTAGCCCAGGGCCAGCTTTTCGCTGGTGGCCTCGGCGTGGAAATCCACCAGGGTGAACTCCGCCTCTCCCCGCTCCAGGAGCCGGTCCGCCGTGGTGAAGGGGTTGTCCGCTCCCCAGGCCAGGTCGCAGCGGCCAATGAGGTTCATCACCCGGACCCGCGCCCCCCCCAGGTCAAAAATCTCGCAGCCATGGCCCGGGGCCCTGCCGGAGTAGTTGGCGGGCCGGAGGAGCCAGGGAACGTCGTCCAGGAAGGACCCGATCTGCGGCCTGCCGAAGCTGTGGTTGCCCAGGGTGACGGCGTCGGCCCCGGCGTCGCGGATACGTTCCGCCTGGTCCCGGGTCAGGCCGACGCCGGAGGCGTTCTCCCCGTTGACCACGGTGAAGTGAACGCCCTTGAGCTTTCGCAGGGGGGGCAGGACCTTTTCCAGGTGGCGGAGCCCCGGTTCCCCCACCACGTCGCCGATGGCGAGTATATGATACAGCATAGAAGTCCTCCAATCCAAGGCACTAGTATATAACAAAGATTTGACCCTTGGCAAGGGAAAAATACAGTAATAATTAGGAATTAGGAATGAGGAATTAGGAATTTACTCAACGTCCTTCTCAATTCCTAATTCCTAATTCCTCATTCCTAATTAGTCTCCGATTTCCTATCTAAAATCGTTTCGTGACAAAAAAGCGGCCCGCCGGAAACGTCCCGGCGGGCCGGATGGGCGAAGTCAGCGCTCCGCCAGCAGCTTGGTCAGCTCCTCCATGAAACTGTCGATGTCCTTGAACTGGCGGTACACCGAGGCAAAGCGGACGTAGGCCACCTGGTCGATGTCCCGGAGGCGCTCCATGACCCGCTCGCCGATGATCTCCGTGCTGAGCTCCCGCTCCATGGAGCTCTGGAGGTCCTGCTCGATGTCGGCGGCGATCTTCTCCAGCTTCGCCACGGGCACCGGCCTCTTCTCACAGGCCCGGATCATGCCGCTGAGGACCTTCCCCCGGTCGAAGCTCTGGCGGCTGCCGTCCTTCTTGATGACCACCATGGGCAGGGACTCCATGGTCTCATACGTCGTGAAGCGTTTCTCACAGGCCAGACACTCCCGGCGGCGGCGGATGCTGTTGCCCTCGTCGGCGGGGCGGCTGTCCACCACCTTGCTCTCCTTATAGCCGCAGTAGGGGCATTTCATAGGCGGAATCCTCCTCTGTCTGTAGTAGCGTTGCCTTGTATGATATCACACATTTTGTGAAAATGGTACCCATCCAAAAAAATTTTCTTGGATTTTTTGGAAATTAGCGCTGGCCTCGCAAATAATAACAGAAGGGCGGGCGGCATCAGCCGCCCGCCTCTTTCGATTCACCCTAAAAGTTGCGGCAGAGGTCATCCCCGCTTGCCGCCGGACCTCCCTCAGGAGGCGGATCTGGCGCTCTCCGGATTGGACAGCGCGAATTTGGGGCGCAGCAAGTCGGAGTGGATCTCCGCCGCCTCCCCGGAGACGCCGCTGTGGAGCACGCAGCGCCCATTGGACTCCACGCCGGAGGCCGGCTCGGTCAGCACCACGCCCACGGGAAGGGCCCGTTCCGGCACAGCCCTGCCGGAGAAAAAGTCCCACACATCCCCCACATACACCGCGCCGGCGCCGATGGCCTTGGCGACGTTGACGGTACTGCCGCCGCCCACCGCCAGTACGGTCTCAATGGTATAGACCCTGCATAGATCTACGCCCTGGCGCGCCAGGGACAGATCCGGGCCCCCCATATCCGCCAGCTCAAAGCAGGTGATGCCAGCGTCCCTCAGCGCGCCGCAGACGCGCCGATACAGATCCGTGCGGCGGATGGAGGCCTCGCACCAGCAGCACCGTGCGGCCGTATTTCTCCATCTCCACCCCGCACATAACCTCCGCGCAGTCGGAATGGATACACCTGGCGGGCGACACAAAAACAGACTGATCCATAAGGGGATTCTCCTTCTCTTATGCGAAAACCCTCCAAAATCAGCCTGTCCAGGAGACGTCACACGGTTGTGCATCGGGCATGTGTGTTCTGATGAAGAATAGCTCTCACAAAAATTGATTTGTCGTGCTGAAGTATGTTACACTAAAAAAGCGCCACTGTCAACAATTTGTTTTCGAAGTACAGAAAACTTTTCGGTTTTGCATCAAAAGCGAACAAAAATATTGTGCAAAACGCGAAAAGGCCCACACAATCACCCCATAAAACCCGGAGAAATGTGTCCTGCCGGACAGAATTGGAAAACAGGGGCCTCAGCCGCCGGAGGGCGGGGGCGCCTCTCCGATGGCAGTCAGCACGTGATTGACGAAAAGGGCCACCGCGCTGGAGGGCTTCCGGTTTTTCGCCGTGGCGATGCCGATATCCCGGTACTGGGGCGTGTCGAAGTGCTTCCAGACCACCCGGTACCGGCTCTGCTGGGCGGTGAGAGAGTGCATGATGCTGACGCCCAGACCCGCTTCCACCATGGCCAGGATGGTGTGATCGCTGCTGACGGTGTAGCGGGGCTTGGGCGGATCGGGGAACTGATTCAGGAAGCGGGAGATCTCGTTGTCCATATCTTCCTTCAACTGGATGAAGGGCTCGCCACTCAGCGCCGCTGTGGGAATCCGGGACAGGCGGGTGAGGGGGTGGTCCGGCGGCAGAACCGCCACCAGGGCGTCCCGATTGATAAAGCGGGTCTGGAGGTCGTGGACCGTGGGCAGGCTGATGAAGCCGCAGTCCACCTGGCCGTGGCGGATCCACTCCTCGATTTCCATGTAGTTTTCGCTGTTGAGCAGCTCGAATTTGATGTTCTCATACTCGCGCTGGAAGGACTTGAGCAGTCCGGGAATCCACATATCCGCCACACTGGTGAAGGTGCCCACCCGCACCAGCCCCGTGCGCAGGCCGTGGATCTCGCCGATGAGGTAGGTCAGCTCCTGGTGGTCCGCGGCGATGGTTTGCAGCACCGGCAGCAGCTGCTGGCAGACGGAACTGGGCTCAATGCCGGCCCGGCTGCGCCGCAGCAGTTCCAGGTCCCACTCGTTCTCCAGATCCGCAATCATCCGGCTGACGGCGGACTGGGTGTAGCCCATCTGTTCCGCCGCCCGGCTGATGCTGCCCAGCTCCACGGTTTTCAGCAGGGCAATACATTTTTGTGTGTTCATATGCACTCCATTTTTATATCTCTTCCTGAAAAGAATACGAATAGCGGGAAAGAGAAAATAACTGAATAGATAATTTGCCCAATTATACAATAGGGACGACGGGAATGCAATATACTTGTGAGAGTTGATAAAAATTAACACTAACATTCTGCTTATGAATGTATAATATAAAAAACATTTGATTGTGTAATAAAGCGCCGTGCTGTATAATAAACCCAGAGCGAATGGTTCGCCGCAGCACTACATTTTGATGGAGGATATTATGGAGAATGTAAAGGTAATTATCTGGGGCCTGGGCGCTATGGGCGGCGGTATGGCCGACATGCTGCTGAAGAAGAAGGGCGTCGACATTGTGGGCGTGGCCGGCCGCGGCAAAAAGATCGGCACAAGCATGTACGACTATATCAAGACCCCCCGGGGGGACCGCCCCGAGGTGCTCATCGGCGCCGCCGAGGACGTCATCAAGCCCGGCGCCGCCGACGTGGTGCTGCTGTGCACCGACTCCTTCACCCGGCAGGCGTTTCCCCGTATCAAGTTCATTCTGGAGCAGGGCATCAACGTTGTCACCTCCGCCGAGGAGATGGCCTATCCCAAGGCCAAGGAGCCTGAACTGGCCGGGGAGCTGGACAGGATTGCCAAGGCCCACGGCGTCTCCGTCCTGGGCACCGGCATCAACCCCGGCCTCATTATGGACCTGATGGTTCTCATCTGGACCGGCTGCATGGAGAATGTGGAGCACATCGTCTCCCGCCGGGTCAACAGCCTCTCGCCCTTCGGCCCCGCCGTCATGGAGGAGCAGGGCATCGGCATCAGCCCGGAGGAGTTTTATCTCCGCAAGGAGGGCAGGGGGGAGCGCCACCTGTCCGGCCACGTGGGCTTCGCCGAGTCTGTGGGCATGATCGCCGATGGCATCGGCTGGAAGATCGACGAATTCAGGCAGGACATGGAGCCCATTGTCACCGATGTGGACCGCAAGAGCCCCTACGGCTTCGCCGCCGCCGGCAGCGTGGCTGGCGTGGCCATGAAGGCCTGGGCCGTCAAGGACGGCCAGTGCGTCATTGAGATGGACCATCCCCAGCAGATCGAGCCGGAGCAGGTGGGGGTCAACACCGGCGACTATGTCATCATCGACGGCACCCCCGCCGTCCACATGGTCAACTCCCCGGAGATTGACGGCGGCACCGGCACCATCGCCATGTGCGTGAACATGATCCCCCAGGTCATCAACGCCGAGCCGGGCCTGCACACGATGCTGACCCTGCCCGTACCCCGGGCCATCATGGGCGACATGCGCGATCGCATCAACCCCGAGAAGAAAATCGTAAAGTAAGAACCTGTGAATACAGGTTCTAAGAAACCCAGGGCCCGGTGCTGCGTCTTCATCGCCGCCGGGCCCGCGCTGGAAAGAGGAGGAAACTATGGCAAAGAAGAATGACTGGGTCCGGATCCACCGGAACGTGCTGGAGCCGGAGCAGCGCACCGGCAAGCTGCCGGAGGACACCAGGAAGGTGCCCCTGGAGATGTGGGTGAAGGGCCGCCTCCAGAACGACAGCGCCGAGATCGGCGACGAGGTGACCATCACCACCTGCGTGGGCCGCGCCGAGCACGGCACGCTCATTGAGGTGAACCCCTGCTATGAGCTGAACTACGGCACGTTTGTCCCCGAGATTCTGACCATGGAGGAGCAGCTGCGCGCGGCGCTCTTTGGAGGTGACGAGGCATGATCAACGGCATGATTGTGGATAAGAGCTACCAGGCGGTCACGGGCCGCAAAGGGGAGATCATCAACCGCGCCATGGGCGTGGACTACAGCAAGTACGAGCGGGACGGCATTGTCTTCGACTACGAGGCCCTGATGAACGACACGGGCTATACCCTGGAGGACCACATCCGCATCCAGCGCCGGTACAACGTGGGCAATACCCCCATCTTTGAGCTCCACAACCTGACCGCCCTGGCCCGCAAGTGCGCCGCCCCCGGCAAGGGCGCCCGCATCTTTGTGAAGGACGAGGCCTCCAACCCCGCCGGCAGCTTCAAGGAGCGCCGGGCCGCCGCCTCTGTCTACCACGCGAAGAAGATGGGCTACAAGGGTGTCATCGCCGCCACCAGCGGCAACTACGGCGCCGCCGTGGCCTCCCAGGCCGCCATGCAGGGGCTCAAGTGCATCATTGTCCAGGAGTGCTACGACTCCAAGGCCAGCGGCCAGCCGGAGATCATCGAGAAGGCCCGCAAGTGCGAGGCCCTGGGCGCCGAGGTGCTTCAGCTGAGCGTAGGTCCGGAGCTGTTCTATGAGGTCCTGATGATGCTGGAGGAGACCGGCTACTTCAACGCCTCCCTGTACTCCGCTTTCGGCGTGGGCGGCGTGGAGACCCTGGGCTGGGAGCTGGGCCACCAGTTTATGGAGCGCTATGGCCGCCACCCCGACGTGGTGGTGTGCGCCAACGCCGGCGGCGGCAATCTGACCGGCACCGCCCGTGGGCTGAAAAAGGCCGGCTGCGAGGCCCGGGTGGTGGCCGCCTCCGTGGATCTGACGGGTCTGAGCATGGCCTCTGACGAGCAGTTCAACCGCAAGAGCTTCACCACCGCCCACACCGGCTTCGGCGTGCCCTACGCCACCGACCCGGACCACAGCGACGTGCCCCGCAGCGCCGCCCGGCCCCTGCGCTACATGGACCGCTACGTCACCATCAAGCAGGGCGAGGTGTTCTATATCACCGAGGCGCTGGCCACCCTGGAGGGCATGGAGAAGGGTCCCGCCGGCAACACCAGCCTGGCCGCCGCCTTCTCCCTGGCCCAGGAGATGGATCGGGACCAGATCATTGTGGCCCAGGAGACTGAGTACACCGGCGCCGGCAAGCACATCCAGCCCCAGCTGGTCTTTGCCCGCGCCAACGGCATTGAGATGCTCTTCGGAGATCCCCAGACCGAGGTGCCCGGCGTCAACATCGTCTTTCCCGCCGCACCCTCCCTGCTGAAGGCCAGGGACGCCGGCCTGGACCGCATGCGCGCCTCCCTGATCCGCCGCCAGGCCACCCGGGCCACCGGCCCCATCACCGCTGCAGACGTCCGCTACCTGGCGGAGGAGACCAACAGCGGCGAGGCTTATGTCAGAGAGGTACTGAAGAAGCTGGGGTATTGACGGCGGAACGGGCCTGAGATACCCTATATGAAGACCGGCATATTGGATTTTCGGCAAAGGATACCACTGCTATGAATCGCAGCATTCGTCAAACGGTGCTGGCCCTGCTGGCGGCGCTGATCTGGGGCCTGGGCTTCTCCGCCCAGTCGGTAGCCTCGGAGCACATGGGCCCATTCACCTTCAACATGTACCGCGCCGCAACGGGATTCCTGTTCCTGCTGCTGCTGGATCTGGCGGCCCCCAAAGTGATCAGGGGACGAAGAAATATATTCCAGCTGGAGCGGAAGAAGTGGAAGCGTCTGGCCGCGGCGGGAGCCTGCTGCGGCGCCGCTCTGTTTCTGGCGGCGTTCCTCCAGCAACTGGCCATCGGCGACAGCGCCGTGGGCAAGGTGGGCTTCATCACTACCATGTATATCGTGATTGTCCCCCTGATTGGCCTTCTTCGGGGGAAGCGGTCCACGGCCCTGCTGTGGACCAGCGTGGGCGTCGCCGCCGTGGGCATGTACTTCCTGTGCGTCACTGAGGGCTTCTCTGTGGTCCGCAGCGACATCTACGCCTTCCTCTGCGCGGTGGTGTACGCGCTGCACATCCTGATCATCGACCGCTTCTCCGCCGAGGTGGACGGCCTGGAGATGTCCTGCTGTCAGTTTCTGATGATGGCCATCCTGTCCGCCGTGGGGACGCTGCTGTTTGAGCGGCCCACCCTCCACGCCCTGGGCCTCTGCGCCGGCCCCATCCTGTATGCCGGCGTCTTTGCCGGCGGCGTGGCCTACACGCTGCAAATCCTGGCCCAGAAGGACGCCAACCCCACGGTGATATCCCTGCTGCTGAGCCTGGAGTCCGTCTTCGCGGCCCTGGGCGGCGCGGTGCTGCTGAAGGAGCGCATGAGCGCCCGGGAGCTGCTGGGGTGCGGACTGATGCTGGCGGCGGTGGTGCTGGCCCAGCTACCCGCCGCCTCCGGCGCTTCCGCGGAGAAGCGGGAGGAAGAGGAGCACCGGATGGAAGCGGAACAACGATAGTTATGTGAAGATTAGAGAAGATTGAGCGAGGTAATCTATGAAAAGAGCAGATGATTTTGAGAGCCGCCGGGAGCACCTGCGCTCCATGAGCGACGAGGAACTGAAGACCTACTTCTGGCAGCTGGCCCAGCAGGTGGTGGACCCCCTGCTGGAGTATGGCCGCACCCACACCACCCCTTCCATAGAGCGGTCGGTGCTGCTGCGCATGGGCTTCTCCTCCCTGGAGGCCAAGCCCATGGTGGAGTACGCCGTGACGAACAACCTGATCGGCCACGGGGTGGGGAACGTGGTCTACCGCCTGGCCAAGTCCGAGAACCTCACCATCCGGGAGGCGGGCATCCGCCTCTCCCAGGGGCGGGACTGGGACAAGGCCGCCGCGCTTTTTGAGGGAGGTGCCAAGCATGTCTGACTACAAGCTGGAGATGGACCAGCGCATTGACGTGGAGGAGATCCTGCGGGATCTGGAGCACTACCGCCCCCGGCGCCGGGGCTGGATCTGGCGGGAGAAGGCGGACACGCAGGCCGCCGGACCCTTCCGGTACCGTGAGATCTCAAAGCCCATGGCCGGCCACAGCGTGGGCCTCATGACCGCCCACTACTTCGACAACATCGACCCCCAGCCCATGCCCACCATCACCACGGAGATCGCCTCCGGCCGCTTTGAGGACGATATCCGCCGCATGCGCATGGCGGCCCACCACGGCGCGGACCACATCATGGTCATCCGCACCGCCGGCCAGTCCCACTTCGACGGCCTCATTGAGGGCACGCCCCAGGGCATCGGCGGCGTCCCCATCTCCCGCAAGCAGGTCCGGGCCCAGCGCAAGGCCCTGGACCTCATTGAGGACGAGGTGGGCCGGCCCATCAACTACCACTCCTACGTCTCCGGCGTGGCCGGACCGGAGGTGGCGGTCATGTTCGCGGAGGAGGGCGTCAACGGCGTCCACCAGGACCCCCAGTACAACGTCATCTACCGCAACATCAACATGATCCGCTCCTTCGTGGACGCCTGTGAGTCCAAGAAGCTGATTGCCTGGGCGGGCATGGCCCAGATCGACGGCGCCCACAACGCCAACGCCACCGCCCGTGAGGCCTGGAAGGTGATGCCGGAGCTGATGGTGCAGCACGCCATCAACGCCGCCTTCTCCGCCGGCGTGGGCCTTGACAAGAAGAGCATCTGCCTGTCCACCGTGCCCCCCACGGCCACCCCGGCCCCCTGCGTGTACATGGACCTGCCCTACGCCGTGGCGCTGCGGGACCTTTTCAGCGAGTACCGCATGCGGGCCCAGATGAACACGAAATACGTGGAGTCCTCCACCCGGGACGCCACGGTGACCCACGTGCTGAACATGCTGATCTCCAAGCTGACCAGCGCGGATATCCAGTCCACCATCACCCCCGACGAGGGGCGCAACGTGCCCTGGCACATCTACAACATTGAGGCCTGCGACACCGCCAAGCAGACCCTGCTGGGCCTGGACGGCCTGATGGACATGGTGGAGCTGAAGAGGGACGGCCCCCTGGGGGAGAAGGCCCGGGAGCTGAAGGAGCGGGCGGTACTGTTCTTCGAGGAGATTCTCTCCTCCGGCGGCTACTTCAACGCCGTGGAGCAGGGTTTCTTCGTGGACTCCGGCTTCTACCCCGAGCGGAACAACGACGGCATCTGCCGCGAGATCGCCGGCGGCGTGGGCGCTGGGACCGTCTTCCAGCGGGAGGCGGACTACATGGCCCCCGTCACCGCCCACTACGGCTACAACAACGTGGCCCAGTACGACCCGGCGGCGGCGGACGACCCCGCCAGTCTCATCGGCGGCTGCACACTGGAGAGGCCGGAGATGATCGTCTACATCGACGAGCTGGACGAGGAGGACAACGTGAACGTCCGCATGGCGGAGACCGCCCGGTACCGGGGCGCGGACTGCCGCACCGTCAAGCCGGAGATGGAGTGGCTGGCCGACGGCACCGTGATGCTGAATCTGTTCTTCCCCGCCTCCAGGAGGGTAGCGGAGGCCGCCGCCCTGGAGGTAGCTCGCCGGATGGGTCTGGACGATCCCGAGGTCATCAGCCGGGAGATCATGCAGCAGGCCGAGGGCACCCGTGTGGAGGTCAAGGGCAAGTTCTGCCTGGATATTGATCTGGACACCCTGGAGATCCCCGAGGAGCCGGACGTGATGACCGATGAGGAGATCCGCGCCGACATTGAGCGCAAGCCCATGACCGTGGTTTGCGGCACCGTGGGCGACGACGAGCACTCCGTAGGGCTGCGGGAAATCATCGACATCAAGCACGGCGGCATTGAGAAGTACGGCATCAAGGTCCACTACCTGGGCACGTCCGTGCCAGTGGAGAAGCTGGTGAACGCGGCCGTGGAGGTGGACGCCGACGCCATCCTGGCCTCCACTATCATCAGCCACGACGATATCCACTACAGGAACATCGCCAACATCGACCGGCTGGCCCGGGAGATGGGCGTCCGCGACCGGCTGATCTTCATCGCCGGCGGCACCCAGGTGACCCCGGAACTGGCGGTGGCCAACGGCGCCGACGCCGGCTTTGGCCGCGGCACCAAGGGCATCCACGACGCCACCTTCCTGGTCAAGCGCCGCCGGGAGCTGGAGGCAGCGGGGAAGTGGCCCAGATGAAAACGGAAGTTCTGGTGGCCGAGATCGGATCCACCACCACGGTGGTGAACGCTTTCGACCGCCTTGACAGCCCCGAACCCGTCTTCCTGGGACAGGGGCAGGCGCCCACCTCCGTGCTGGCGGGGGACGTCCGCGTGGGCCTCCGGGGGGCGGTGGAGGACCTGTGCCGCCGCCTGGGCACGGACGATATCGCCTATGACGCCATGCTGGCCACCTCCAGCGCCGCGGGGGGACTGCGGATGACGGTCCACGGCCTGGTCTACGACATGACTGTCAAGGCCGCCAGGGAGGCGGCTCTGGGGGCCGGGGCCAACCTCCACCTGGTGACGGCGGGGCTGCTCCAGGAGGAGGATCTGGAGGAGATCCGGGAGATCCGGCCCAACCTCATTCTGCTGGCCGGCGGCACGGATTACGGCGAGCGGCGCACGGCGGTGGAGAACGCAAAGCTTCTGCGGGAGCTGGATCTGCCGGTGCCCGTCGTCTACGCGGGAAACATCCAGAACCGGGCGAAGATCCAGCGGATCTTCGAGGGCGCCAGCGCCCCCCTCTATCTGTCGGAAAACGTCTATCCACGGCTGGACGAGCTGAACATCGAGCCCACCCGGCGCATCATCCACCAGGTCTTTGAGGAGCATATCACCAAGGCCCCCGGCATGGAGCGCGTCCGGGACATGGTCACCGGCGCTATCATGCCCACCCCCGGCGCGGTGATGGAGTGCGCCAAGCTCCTCTACGGGGAGATGGGGGACCTGCTGGTGCTGGACGTGGGCGGCGCCACCACGGATGTCCACTCGGTCACCGAGGGCAGCGAGGAGATCGCCATGATCCAGATCTCCCCGGAGCCCATGAGCAAACGGACGGTGGAGGGCGATTTAGGCGTGTACGTCAACGCCCGGAGCCTGGCAGATCAGGTGGGCATGGAAAAGCTCTCCAGAGAGCTGGGCACGGACCCGGGACCGGTTTTCGAGCGCTACAAGGCCATCCCCGACACGCAGGAGCAGTTCCGGCTGACAGAGCTTCTCACCTGGTACGCGGCCTCCATGGCCCTGGAGCGCCACTGCGGCAAGCTCCGCCATGTCTACGGATCCAACGGCCGCACCACCTACGCGGACGGCAAGGATCTGACAAAGATCAAGTACCTGGTGGCCACCGGCGGCGCATTGACCCGGCTGCCGGGCCGCCGCGCCATCATGGACCGGCTCCGCGGCGTCAACGCCGGCGGAAAGCTGCTCTATCCGAAGGCGGACAAAATCACGGCGGTGGAGGATCGCTGGTACTGCATGGCCTCCCTGGGGGTGCTGAGCCGCGCCTGCCCGGAGGCGGCAGTGAAGCTGCTGCGCCAAGACCTGAATCTGAGGTGAGCCTATGTATCCCCGGCTTGTGATTGATTTGGACAAACTCCGCCAAAACGCGGAGAACCTCTGCCGCATGGCGGGGGAGAGGGGCGTGAATATCGCCTTTGTCACCAAAGTCTTCTGTGCCGACCGTGAGATGACCCGCGTCCTGGCGGACACGCCCTGCCGCTATCTTGCGGACTCCCGGGTGGAGAACCTGGAGCGCCTGGCGGGACTGGGGAAGGAGCGCATCCTGCTGCGCCTGCCTATGCTCTCCCAGGCCGACCGGGTGGTGCGGGCGGCGGAGATCAGCCTCGTCTCCGAGCCGGCCACGCTCCGGGCCCTGTCCGCGGCGGCGGGGAGAGCGGGGCTTGTCCACAAGGTGGTCCTCATGATCGATTTGGGGGATCTGCGGGAGGGGATCTTCTTCCGGGATACGGAGAAGATTCTCCATACGGCGGCGGATATCGAGGCGGATCCCCATCTGGAGCTCTACGGCACCGGATTCAATCTGACCTGCTACGGATCGGTGCTGCCCACAACGGAGAATCTGGGCATCTTCCTGGATATCACCCGCCGCATGGAGGAGACGATAGGCCGGAAGCTGCCCCTCGTCTCCGGCGGCAACTCCAGCTCCATCCCGCTGCTCCTGTCCGGCCGGATGCCGGGGGGCGTGAACAATCTGCGCCTGGGCGAGGTGACGGTGCTGGGGCGGGAGACCGCCCGCGG
>CANRHK010000055.1 GCA_947630395.1 uncultured Oscillospiraceae bacterium | reverse complement strand
ATGGTGTTGCTCTCCCGGTTGATCTCCTGAATGAGGAAGTCCAGCTTCCGCCCCACGGGCACGTCGCTGTGCAGCATTTCCCGCAGCTGAGCCAAGTGGCTTCTCAGCCGCACCGTCTCCTCGTCCACCGCCACCTTGTCGGCGAAGATGGCCGCCTCGGTGAGGATCCGTCCCTCGTCGATGGCGGTGCTCTGGAGCACCTCCTGCATCCGGGCCAGGAGTTTTTCCCGGTACTCCGCCACGGTCTGGGGGGAGCGCTCCTCCACCTTTGCGGTCAGGGCCTCGATGGTGTCCAGCCGGCCCAGGATGTCCTCCGCCAGCTTTTTGCCCTCGGTCTCCCGCATGGAAGTATATGCGGTTAAAGCCTCCTCTAAAACGGCGCACAGGTCCGCCGTCACGGTCTCCAAGTCGTCCTCAGCCTTGGTGACCTTCAGGACGTCCGGCAGCCGTGCCAGATCGGCGAGCGTGTACTCGCCCTTGACCATGATCCCGCCGCCCAGCTCCTGGAGCTGCTTCCATGCGACGGCGTGGAGCTGCCCGATGGCCGCCACATAGCTCCTGGCCAGGGGCTCGTTGACGGCCACCACCGTCTCCTCGGCCTCCTTGGCGTCCACGGTGATGAACACGTCCACCTTGCCCCGGCTGGTCCGCTTCTGGACCAGGGACTTGACGGCGTCCTCGGCAAAGGTGTAGGCCCTGGGCAACTTCACCGAGCAGTCCAGATAGCGGTTGTTGACGCTTCTGACCTCCACGGTGATATCCCGGCCGTTTTTCGTCTCTCTCGCCCGGCCGTAGCCGGTCATGCTTTTGACCAAATCTCTCGTCCTCCTCTTTTCAGCCCCGGTCAGCACCAGAAGAAGCGCATGCCGCCGCAGCTGCACAGATTGCACATCAGATACGCGCAGAGCGCCCGGCCGCACATGTTGTCCTGGCCGCAGCCGGTGGAGAACACCTCGTAGCCCTGGGGCCGGTAGCCGCTCTGGCCGTTCTCCATAAAGTTCAGCGCCTGACGGTACTCGGCGTTGCTGGGGTCCATCTGGCAGGCGGTCTGGTAGTACTGCCTTGCCTCGTCCATCCAGCCCCGGCGGTAGCAGATGGTGCCCTTGAGGAAGTTCCACTCCCCGTTGTGGTCGTCCATCTGCCCCAGCATCTGCTCCGCCGCCGCCAGATTGCCCTGGTTGATGGCCATGCGCACCCGCTGGAAGGCGCTGCTCCCGGCGTGCTGCTGGTACTGCTGCTGATAGCCGCCGTAGTAGCTCCGCTGCTGGGCGGTGGAGCCGTACCCGTAGGCGCTGCCGGAGGAGCTGCCCTTGGCGCCCCGCTGGCGCTGGATGGTGTCGTAGGCGGCGTTGATCTCCTTCATCTTCTCCTGGGCCAGATCCGCCAGAGGGTTGTCGTGGTAGTTGTCCGGGTGGTACTTCCGGGCCAGATCGCGGTACGCTTTCTTGACCTCGTCGTCACTGGCGGTGGGGGGGATATTCAACACTTCATAGGGATCGGTCATAGCGGCTCCTCGTTCCTGCCCCCCGGGGCCCGCAGGCCGCCGGCGGCGTGAAATGTTCCCTCTAACACGGCTCTCCCCACACAGAAGAGCCCTTCATACACCACAGATCGGATCACGTTGCTCCACGCCCCGAAGTCCCACAGCTCATAGGCCGCGGCCATCAGGCGGATGGAACTGTCCAGGGAGAGCACAAGCCCCTCCCTGGCCTCCTCCGTCAGCCTGCCCTCCTCCAGGGCAAACCGCTCGAGCAGCGGATTGTAGCTGCCGGAGGCGAAGTCCTCCGCCAGGTCGTCCGCCGCGTCCACCAGGTAGATCCAGCGGCCCAGGTGGTAGAGCAGCTGCTCCAGCACCCGCCGCTTCACCGGGTCCGCCACCTCCCCGGCAATGCCGGAGAGAAGCACGGCGAAGGTGTCGGCGCTCTCGTCCATGGAGGAGCAGCGCGCCTCCTCCAGGGCCCGCAGCCGTTCCAGCTGCGCCCGTGTGCTGCCGTCGAAGCCGGGCCGGCGTTCTCTGGCCCTCTCATAGGCGTTTTGCAGCGCCAGGGCTGCGGCCCGATATCTGGCCTTTCCTTTTCCCGGGTCTGCCAGGGCGTCCTGGAGCTGCCACCAGCTCAGAATCACGCTGCAGTCCGCCGCCAGGGCCAGGGCCTCATTTCCCGGGAAACAGTCCCGACCGGAGAGGGGGTGGGCGATGCAGCGGCGGTGATCCGCCTCCACATCCCCCCCGTCCCACAGCAGGACGGCCAGGAAGGTGAAATCGTAGTTCAGAATAAACCGGGCGGCAAGGCCATACCGCTCGCCCAGGGCCCGGCACAGCCCGCAGTAGACGGCCCGGAACCGCTGCTTGTCCGCCTCCGTGAGGCGATCCCGGGAGGGAAGCACATACCCGAACATTCCCGCTACAGCTTTCGCACCACGCGGTATGTGACGGCGCCCGAGCGCCGCGTGTGCCTGTCATAGGGCACCGCGACACCCAGCCCCAGCAGGAAGCCCAGCCCACCGCAGAAGTACCGCAGCCCCTCCCTGAGTCCCGCGGGAATCAGGTAGCCCAGCAGGAACAGGGCCACCGGCACCAGATACACCAGCGCCGCAATGGCCAGCACCCGGCTGCCGCTGTAGAGCTCCACCCGATCCCCCACGGACAGGGGGATCTCCGAGCTGGCCCGGACGGTGACGCTGCCGGCCTGGGCGCCGCAGCCGGCGCACTTTTCGCAGTCGTGGCCGCAGGCGGTCTGCCGGGCCACCGTCACCAGGGCCGCGCCCGGTCCGGTGACCTCCGTCACCGTGGCAATCTGTGTCATGGCAGCGCCTCCTCCATACAGCTTGGTTATGACGTAATCTTGCAGGCCACCGTGTAGGTGCCCACGGCCCCCACCTTGTCGTTGCCGTCCACGTAGACGGCGGCGGGCACCGAGTAGGTGCCGTTGTCCACATACTTGGTCAGATCCACCACAATGCGGATATTCTCCGCCGTCAGCTCCTCCATGCTGCCCGCAAGGCCCCGAATCTGCACGTCCACGGAGTTGGTCAGCTTGCTGAACCGCTGGCCGTCCGCCAGGCCGACGGCCGAGATGTTGGTGACGGAGAAGGTCTTGATCTCCAGATTCCGCTTGAAGCGGACGGAGAGATTCACCGTGCTGACGCCGCTGAGATTGACGCAGCCGGCGGGGATGGGGATGTCAAAGGGGATCTCCGTATCCGAAAGCAGGGTACTCAGATCTACCTCGCCCAGCACAATCTCCGTCATGGTCTCCAGGCCGGCGGGCTCCCCGGCCAGCGTGACGGTATCCACGTCCAGAGTGCAGCTGGAGGTGTAGTCCTCCAGGGAGCCGGGGGACTCCTTGATGCGGACAGTGAGGGGCAGCTCCTTGGTAGCGTAGACCGGGGCGGTGACCTCCACCTGCCGGTTAGCGATGCGGATGCTGCCGTCGTTCTCCACCACATTGCCCTCCGCGTCCAGCAGCTCGTAGTCGAAGGAGCGCTGAATGGTGGCGTTGGCATCGGTGAGATCCACCACAATCCGGGCGGAGGCGATATGATCCACATCCTCGGCCTTGCCCCGGAGGGTCAGCTCCGCGGGCTCTGCCTTCAGCTGGTCCGCCATATAAATATACCCGTCCGCCACTTCTCCCACCACATCCACGTTGACCGGGATGTTGCGGGAGTACATGGTTCCCACCTGGACTGTGACGGTGCTGCGGGAGGTCCAGTCGATGCTGACGTCGCTGCCGTTGACGAAGTCCGGCAGCTTGATATCGTACTCCAGGGGATAGGTGCCCACGGCGTTGATATTGTTCAAACTCACCCGAACGGTGAAATCCCTGGCCTTCAGGTTGGAGATCACCGTCCGCGGGCCGCTGAGCCGGAGGTCGATGGTCTCGTCCTGTCCGCCCACCAGCATGAGGCCCCGGTTGGGCAGGGTGTCGTCCGCGCCGATAAAGGTGATGGGGATATCGCTGAAAGTCTCGGAGGTGGTGTTGCCCAGGTAGTCGTCCACATACAGCCAGAACATGACGGCCAGCAGCAGGGAGAGCGCCATATACAGGATCTTGATGACCTTCTCACGCATCCGCCTTCCCCCCGTTCTTCTTGGCCAGCAGCCCCTTCAGGCTCTTGCGCTTCCTGTCGTCCCCGTCCTCCTCGGTGTGGGGCAGCAGCTCGTTGCGCAGCAGCTGCTCCAGGGTCTCCGTCATCAGATGCCGCTTGAGCATGCCGCCCACGGCCACGGAGATGGAGCCGGTCTCCTCGCTGACCAGCACCACCACGGCGTCTGAGTTCTCGCTCATGCCGATGCCCGCCCGGTGGCGCATGCCCAGATCCCGGCTCAGATTCACGTTCCGGCTCAGGGGCAGCATGCAGCCCGCCCCCAGCACCCGGCCCTCCCGGACGATGACCGCCCCGTCGTGCATGGGCGCCTTGACGAAAAAGATGTTCTTCAGCAACTCCGAGGACACCTCCGCGTCCAGCTTGGTGCCGCTGCGGAGGATGTCGTCCAGCTGATTGTTCCGCTCAAAGACGATGAGGGCCCCGGTGCGGGACTTGCTCATGTCGCCGCAGGCGCTGACGGTCTGGGAGATGGCCCGCTCAATGGTCTGCCTGTCCACTTGGGGCTTGGAAAAAATTTGCAGGAACGGCAGGCGGCTGCTGCCCACCTGCTCCAGCACCCGGCGGATCTCCGGCTGAAACAGGACCAGGATGCCCACCACGGCCCAGTTGACCACGTGCTCCAGCAGGAAGTTCAGGGCCTGCATCCGCCCGGAGGAGATCCAAAGGACCAAGACGAACACGAACACACCCTTCATGAGCCTGGAGGCGTTGGTCTTATTCACAAACAGTATCAGACGGTAGATAAGGCAGGCAATAATCAGGATATCGAGATAATCCCAGAACCCCAGCGTATGCACCAGGTTCATGATCCTCTGTACCGTGCTCATGATAAATTCCATTGCGCTCCTCCTTCCATAAAGAATTCCATAAGTATTTACCATTTTAATCTAAATCCGTGAAAATTGCAATATTTCTCTGGCTGAATTTTGCCCAAAAAACGCGGCAAATAAAGGAAGGCCCTTTTTCCCTCCAAATTTTATCTGGAATCTGGGGAAAAGGGGCCAATCTTCGGACGATTCAGGCCGTATATTCACAAAAAATTTTCACAGCAGCGCCAGGACCCGATCCGCCTCCTGTGGCGTGTTGAAGACGGAGGCGGAGAACCGCACCGTGCCGGTCTCCGCTGTGCCGGCGGTGATGTGGGCCAGAGGCGCGCAGTGGAGCCCGGCGCGGACCGCCACCTCGTTCTCTGCCAGGCGGTCGGCCAGGGTCTCCGCATCGGTCTCCAGGGGCACGATGGAGAGCACCGGGGACTCCCCGCCGCTGTCCCGGAACACCCGGTACTTGCCCTTCCGCTCCAGGCCCTCCGCCAGCCGGGCGATGACCTGCCCCTCCTGCTGGGCAATGCGCTGGGTGCCCAGGCTCTTTACAAAGCGGAGGCCCTCCAGCAGCCCCGCCGCGCCGTGGACGTTCTCCGTCCCCGCCTCCAGCCGGTCGGGGAGGAAATCCGGCATCTCCTGCTGCCGGGAGAGGCTGCCGGTGCCCCCCTCCAGCAGAGTTTTGGGCTTCTGGCCCTCCCCACAGAGGAGCAGGCCGGTGCCCTGGGGGCCGTAGAGGCCCTTGTGCCCCGGCATGGCAATGTAGGCCGCGCCCCACTGCTTCAGGCTCACCGGCTGGGTCCCCGCGGACTGGGAGACGTCCACCACCAGGGGCACGCCCCGCTCCCGGCAGAGAGCGGCGATGTCGTCCATGGGCAGCACGTAGCCGAAGACGTTGGACATATGGGTGCAGACGACGGCCCTGGCGCCCCCGTCCAGGGCCATGCGGAAGCCCTCCACCATCTGCGCGGGGTCAAAGAGCCGGGCGTTGACAATCTTCACCGTCACATCCCCGATGGCGTGGAGGGGCCGGGTGACGGCGTTATGTTCATAGCCGGAGATGGCCACCGTGTCCCCCGGGGAGACCAGGCTCTTAATGGCGATGTTCAAGCCCTGGGTGGCGTTCTGGGTGAGGATGACGCTGTCCGGCTCGGGCACGCCGAAGAACTCGGCCGCCTCGCTTCGCAGCTGGAGCATCACATCCGCCGCCGCCCTGGCGGCGCTGTGATCCCCCCGGCCGGGGGTGGTGACGGTGCGGATGGCACGGGCCACCGCCGCGGGCACCGCCGGCGGCTTTTGCAGGGTAGTGGCCGCGCTGTCGAAATAGATCATGTAGTCCCTCCTGTTACATCGGGGGAACCGCCTTTCGGGCGGTCCCCCACAATTTATTGATAAAAGGAAACTTCGTTGAAGGTTCCATCCCTGTTGACATAGAACACCCGCATGGGCAGCAGCTGTTCGTTTTGCAGCCAGTCCATAGCCGCCGGATAGTACTCCGGCTGGACCCGGACGGCGTAGCTGCACCCCCTGTCCGTCAGCCCCATGGGGGGACGGAAAAACCGGGCTGTGATGCCGGCCCGTTCCAGGATGCGGCTCATACGCTGGGCGTGGGTGATGGAACGGCTCAGCAGCAGATAATATGGCAATGCGACCGCCTCCCCTATCCGCATGATATGTTCCTCCGCCGGAAAGGTGACCCCACCGCCTCCGGCGGAACGGTGCGCGGCGGCAAAAGAGCCAGCCGGCATTCGCCGGCTGGCTCTTCGTATTTCTATGTTTTGTCACTTCCAGATCAGGGCCACCGCATGGGCGGCCATGGCCTCGCCGCTGCCGGTGAATCCCAGGCCCTCCTCGGTGGTGGCCTTGACGCTGACCGCGTCCGGGGGCAGGCCCAAATCCGCGGCGATTTTCTCCCGCATCTGGGGCACAAAGGGCGCAATCTTGGGCCGTTGGGCCACCAGGGTGGCGTCCACGTTGCCCACGGTGAAGCCATTTTCCCGCAGCACCCGGGCCACCTCCCGCAGCAACGCCCGGCTGTCGGCGCCGGCGTAGGCCGGATCCGTGTCCGGGAACAGGTGGCCGATATCCCCCAGCGCCGCCGCCCCCAACAGGGCGTCCATCAGCGCGTGAAGCAACACGTCCGCATCCGAGTGGCCCAGCAGGCCCCGCTCATAGGGCACCGCCACACCGCCCAGAATCAGCTTCCGTCCCTCCACCAATCGGTGGACGTCGTAGCCATGTCCGATGCGGGGAACGCTCACGGCTGCGCCTCCCTCCACTGCAAAATGGCGGAGGCCATAAGCATATCCTCCGGCGTGGTAATTTTGATGTTCCGGTAGCTGCCCTCCGTGAGGAAGACCTGCTTGCCCAGCCGCTCCACGGCGGCGCAGTCGTCGGTGACCTCCTCCCCCGCGTCCACGGCGGCCTGGAGGGCCGCCCGCAGAATCTGGGCGTCAAAGACCTGGGGCGTCTGGATGGCCCGGAGGGCCTCCCTATCCGGGGTGCTCTCCACCACGCCGTCCCGGACCACCTTGACGGTGTCCTTCACCGGCACCGCCGGGGCGGCGGCGTTGGTTTTGGCGGCGTAGGCCACCACCCGGTCAATGAGCGCCGCATCCGCCAGGGGCCTGGCCCCGTCGTGGACCGCCAGCAGCTTTGCCTCCTCCCTGCACTCCAGTGAGGCCGCGTACACGGACGCCAGGCGGGTCTCCCCGCCGCGCACCAGCTTCACCGGCTTGGAAATGCCATAGGTTTTGCACAGGTCGCTGATAGGGATCAAGTCCTCCTCCCGGACGGCGGCCACAATCTCGTCCACCAGCTCCGCCTCGTTCAGGGCCATCAGGGTTCTCGCTATGACGGGAATGCCCTCCAGGGGCAGCAATAGCTTGTTCTCCCCGCCCATGCGGCTGGAGCTGCCGGCCGCAGCCACAATGGCGCTGCAGAAGGGGTGCCCTTTCCCCTTCCCCAGCAGCCTGGAAAATACGTTCAACACTCCCGCTCTCCTCCCGCCATGGCGGCGTGGATCTGTCCCTCAATCTCCTGGTAGTCCTGGTTCATTGCCAGCACCAGCTCGGAGATGAGGATCTGTTTCGCGGATCGCAGCAGCTTTCGCTCCCCTGTGGAAAGCCCCCTTTCGTTGTCCCGGTTGACGAGGCTCTTAATCACCCGGGCCACCTCATACAAATCGCCGCTCTTTACCTTTTGCAGATTCTCCCGGTAGCGCTGGTTCCAGCTTCCGCTGAAATGCTCTACCTCCATTGTCTGAAGTCCCTCCAGAAGCGCCTCCGCCTCCTCGCTGTCCACCACGCCCCTCAGGCCCACGGCATTGCTGGAGGCAACGGGAATCTTCAGCACCAGATTGCCGGCCATGGAAAATACGTAATATTCCTGTACGGCTCCATTGACCTTCGCTGTCTCGATTCTGTCGATGATGCCCGCCCCGTGCATGGGATGAACCACTTTGTCCCCTACGCGAAACATAATACACCTGCCATTTCTTCATGCATGTTTCCCTGGACCGTCAGCAGCAGCCGGCACTCCTCTAGGATTATTTTAACTCATTTTTTATACAAATGCAAGGTTTCTTTCAATTTTTATAACTTTTGTGGAAATAGTGCGAAGGGCTGTGCCAAAATTGTCAAAGTTCATAAAAACAGACGGGTTTTATGGGTTCTTCTTGGGGAAGCAAGTGTGCAAAGTGCCCAATTCCCGCTGTTGGCCTGTGGAAAAATCTGTCATTCCCCCCGGGCCTCCCCCGATGGGCCTCCAGGGGATTATTTGAATATATGGTAATTTTTAGCAACTCTGCCGTACTCTCTGCCGGCCCCGATACCTCCGTGCCGTTCCAGTCAAAATGGAGCAGGGATGGACGCAAATCCGGCGTCCATCCCTGCTGCAATTTTCCACTGATCAATCGCGTCTGTGCGCGGCCCGCGGCCGGCTTACTCCTCAGCGGGGGCGGGAGTGGGGGCGAGAAGGGCGCGGATGGAGAGGGAGATCTTCTGCTTCTCCTCGTCCACGGCGGTGATCTTGGCCTCGACAATCTGACCCTCGGTCAGCACATCGCCGGGCTTCTCAATGCGGTGATCGGCGATCTGGGAGATGTGGATCAGGCCGTCCACACCGGGCACCACCTCGGCAAAGGCGCCGAAGGTCATCAGCTTCACAATCCGCACGGGGGCGATGTCGCCCACCTTGTAGGTCTCCATAAACACGTTCCAGGGGACGGTGTTGGGATCCTTCACGCCCAGGGAGATCTTCTTCTTCTCCGGGTCGAAGGAGATGACATACACCTCCAGGGTGTCGCCGATGGCCACGATCTCGCTGGGGTGCTTGATGCGGCTCCAGGACAGGTCGGTAATATGTACCATCCCGTCCACGCCGCCGATATCCACAAATACGCCGTAGCTGGTCATGCTCTTCACCGTTCCGGTGTAGCGCTTGCCCACCTCGATATTGGCCCACACCTCGGCGGCGGCGGCCCGGCGGGCCTCCTGCTGTACGGCGCGGATGGAACCCACCACCCGGCGGCGGGCCCGGTTGACCTCGGTAATACGCAGCTTCTGCCGGGTCTTCACCAGCTCGGTCATGGCCTTGTCGCGGGGAAGGCCGGACTGGGAGGCGGGGATAAACACGCGTACGCCCTTGACGGACGCCACGACGCCGCCCTTGTTCTCCTCGGTGATGTAGCCCTCCACGACGGACTTGTCGTTGCAGGCATTCTCGATGTCCTCCCAGACCTTCTGGGCATCCATGCGCTTCTTGGAGAGGGTGGCGTACCCCTCCACGTCGTTGACGCGGATTACGAACAGCTGCACCTCGTCGCCGATCTTCACCACGTCCTCGGGCTTGGCGGTGGGATCATCCGTCAACTGGTCCACAGGGATGTAGCCGGCCTGCTTGCAGCCCAGATCCACATGGACCTCGGTTGGAGTGATTGCCGTGACCACACCGGTTACCTTATCTCCTGTATTTAAAGTATTGGTATACTGCTCTACCAATTCGGCAAAATTCTCCGTGCCCTCGCCCTGGATCTTTTCTTCGCTCATCGTCTTTTTGACCTCCTTTATAATGCTCGCAGGGGTGGATGCGCCCGCCGTCAGTCCAACGGTCCGGCAGCCGGACAGCGCCGCAAGGGGCAGCTCGTCCGCGTTCTGTATCTGAAAAACGCGGGGGCAATTGCTGCGGCAGATCTCTGTCAGGTGTTTTGTGTTGGCGCTTTTGCTGTCGCCCACCACCACCATCGCGTCCACCCAGGCGGCCAGATCCGCCGCCTCGGATTGACGTGTATGCGTAGCATTACATATTGTATCAAATATTTTCAGATTTGTACACAGTTTTTTTAGATTTTTTAATGATTTTTCCCAAATTTCTCGCCGGAGGGTGGTCTGGGCCACGACAGACAGTGCCAATTCCTCTGGATTTTCAACGGTTTCCGCCCATTTTGCCACTTCTTCCGGCCCGGAAAATACCGTAAGCTGTCCGCACCAGCCCGCCACGCCCCGGACCTCCGGGTGGTTGGGATCGCCGATCATCACCGGCTGGCGGCCCTCGGCCTCCGCTTCGCTGACGATCTGGTGGACCCGGGCCACCTTGGGACAGGTGGCGTCCACAATCCTTGCGCCCTGTTTCTCCAGCTTCTCATAGACCTCCCGGCCCTCGCCGTGGGCCCGGAGCAGGACCATGTCCCCCTCCCCGGCCTCCTCCGCCGAGGAGATGGTCGAAAGCCCCAGGCTGGAGAGCCTGGCGATCTCGTGGTCGTTGTGGATGATGTGCCCCAGCATCTTTCCGCCGCCGGTGCGCTCCGCCATCTCCTCGGCCATACGCACCGCCCGGGCCACGCCGAAGCAGAAGCCGGCGCTCCTGGCCTGGATTACTTCCATCCGTCCACCTCTTCCAGCGCGTAGATACGGCGCAGCAGCTCCCCGGCGGCGTGCTGGCTCTCCTCCGCCGTGGGCCGGCGTCCGGCAAACACGGGATTGTAGGGTTCCCCGAACACCAGCGTGTTTTTCCGCAGAAACTTGTGCTTGGGTCCGCAGTACACCGGAATCATGGGGGATTTGGTACGGGCGGCGATAACGACGGCACCGGCCTTGGCGTCCGTGTCCCCCTGGTGCTCCACCCGGGTGCCCTCAGGAAAGATGAGCAGACGCTTGCCTTCCTGAAGGCTCTTAATGGCGCTCTTCATGGCCGTCAGATCGTTGCCGCCTCGCTTCACCGGGAAAGCCCCCAGTTTCCCGATGAACCACCCCACCACGGGGATACGGAACAGCTGGTCCTTGGCCATGATGGCCAGATTGCAGTTCCGGGGCATGTTCAGCCCCACAATAATGGGGTCCCAGCCGCTGGCGTGGTTGGGACAGATAAGAGCGGCACCCTCCGGCACGTTCTCCCACCCCACCACCTTTGTGGGAAACAGCAGCCGGATCATGGGCCGCAGAATGGTGTGCACCACCATAAACCATCTGTTCATAGTCCCAGCCGCCCCCGGATGATATCCAAAATCTGCTGCCGGCTCTGCTGGAAGGTATTTCCCGATGTATCCAGAAGAATAGCGTCCTCCGCCGGACGCAGAGGCGCGGCGGCCCGGTGGGAATCGTTGTAATCCCGCTCCTCGATCTCCCTCAGCAGCTCGTCGTAGTCCTTGGGGGTGCCCCGCCCGATCAGCTCCTCGTACCGGCGGCGGGCCCGGTCCTCCGGGCTGGCGGTGAGGAAGATTTTCACGTCCGCGTCGGGCAGGACCACGGTGCCGATGTCCCGGCCGTCCATGATGACGCTGTGCTTTCGCGCCATGTCCCGCTGCATCTCCAGCAGGAAGGCCCGCACCGCGGGGATAGCAGAGACATGGGAGGCATACATGGAGATCTCCGGCAGGCGGATCTCGTCGGTGACGTCGCCGCCGTTGAGGTACATCCGCTGGAGGTCGTCCTCCCCGTAGGCCATGGTGATCTCCAGTCCCGGCAGCAGGGCGGCGACCGCTACGGCGTCGGTGGGGTCCACGCCCTTCCGGCGGGCCTGGCACCCCACGGTGCGGTAGATGGCGCCCGTATCTACGTACACAAAATTCAGCTCTTTTGCCACGCTGCGGGCAATGGTGCTCTTGCCGGCCCCGCTGGGGCCGTCGATGGCAACGGAATAGTTTTTTTCCTCTTGTTGGGACATGAAACATCTTCTCCTTGACTTATGAATATGTGCAGGGGCCTCCGGCCCCTCATTGGTCTTTTTCTTTTTGCCACTGCCGTGGCAGCCCTGGGGTACTTTTCCCTCGTGGGAAAAGTACCCAAAAGCACGCTCAAGGGTTTCACCCTTGAGAATCCTAATGT